>NZ_JAUBSD010000164.1:0-5391 GCF_036704575.1 Microcoleus sp. K5-D4 | reverse complement strand
TTTCTTGTTTTATTGACCCTACATTAGATTCTTCTGAGTCCTTGTGTCAAGCCTAATTGAGATGCTCTTACCCTGCATCCGGCACTAGCCCTCAAAGAAGCACAAAAATGGCTCCGAACTATTACCTACAGCGAACTATCCGACTGGTATCTCGAATTGGCTAAAGTAACGTACAATTCCAGTTGCAGTCAAGATTTGAGAGACGAAGCTAACCTAATCCGCAGAAATGATGCTAAAATGGAGTCTGATGAACCGCCTTATGCCGCTCTCTATCACTGGGCAGGTTTCACGATTACTGGTAAAGTTAATCCCTAACTTCCCAACCATCGACTATTATGAAAGCAACAGATATTATTCGGCTACAAGCCATTGGGGCTACTTTAGCTCAACTAGATTCATCTATTCAACTTGGCGAGTTGGAAGATAGTATCATAAGTTCTGCGATATTGGCTTTTGAAAAATTAGCCGGACAAAACACTACTATCAACGAAATTTACACAAGAGAACGCCTCGACTTAAAAGAGCAGTACCAAGCAAAATCAAAAGATAAACGCTACCAGCCGACAAGTGACAGCATTTACAGCACTGACGCTGGAAATTTAAGCCCTTCCTTTCCTCAGTCACAAGGAGAAGTGGAGAGTCCCTCTGAAATAGCTACAGCCTTTGACAATTTAATTGCATCTTTTAATCAAATCAAAAGCCTGTACGCGGTTGAAAACCCAGTAGAAAGTTTTAAAATCATTATCGAACAAGAAGCGATCGCACTTTTGATTTTAGAAGCTCATTCTAAGATTAGAGAACTCTTTCCTACGGAAAGATTGGGATTGGAAGTGAAAACCGATCCAGAAATTGCCAACTGGCGATCGCTGTGGATTGCTATCTACACTAAAGTCGAAGTCGAGGAAGCTTTTGCAAAGTTGAACATCCTTGACGATAGTTGGTGGCTAGATGCTAAAATAGCCGCCCCCAAAAATGATTTACATATTAGCCTTGAATGGGAGTCAAATGAAATTTGATTGGTCTGAATATTTGAAGTTAGCCCAAGAGTTAGCTGCCACAAATGGTGATAGTTCAGCTAACAGGGATGCCAAGTTGCGATCGGCGATAAGTAGAGCCTACTATTCGACATTTTGCCTAGCGCGAAATTACTTACGCGACATTGAACAAGACCCAAGACTTTTTCGTAAGAATCGCGATATCAACGAACATAAATATGTAGCCGAAGAATTTATAGAACACCCAACTAAAATGAAAAATATGGTCAAAATAGGTGAAAATTTAAGCAGATTGAGAGAACTTAGGAATAAAGCTGATTATGAAGATACTATGTTTAACTTACAAGGAGAAGCGAGAAATGCGTTAATGCTAGCTGAGAATATTATTTCAGCGTTAAGTAAGTTAACTCAATAATCCCAGAAATGAGAATCCATCGCAATAAACTTTAATGGCAACTCGTGCAAAAACCCGGTTTCTTGGAGAAACCGGGTTTTTGAAGACAGCTAACTAACTTTTACCGTTACCGTTTCCATTGCCGCCAGTCGTTAGCAAAACCCGCTTAGCTAAAGGTTCCGGCACTTCTTGCAATCGATCAAACTCCCAATTAAAAAATCCGACTCCCATTGTCTGCGATCGCAATTCTACGATTAAATTCTGCATTTCTGCGATCGGCAAATAAGCAGAAACTGCATCCCATCCCTTCCAGTCTTTTTTACCTTCGTAGCCGAGAATTTGGCCGCGGTGTCCGCTGACCAACTGCAATACCTTTGATGTACACTCGTTCGGAGCGCAAATTTCAACTTTGGCGATCGGCTCCAGCAATGCCGGTTCGCACTTCGCCATTCCCTCCTGCATCGCCAAACGCGCCGCTTGCTTGAAAGCTTGTTCGGAACTGTCAACGGTATGGTAGGAACCGTTCGTCAGCGTCACCGCTACGTCTACCACGGGGAAACCTAGCGGGCCGCGATCCAAATACTCGCGTACTCCCACTTCCACGCCGGGAATGTACTGTTTTGGGACGACGCCGCCGACTATTTTGTCGCTAAAGCTGAAACCTTCTCCGCGAGGCTGCGGTGCAATATCGAGGTACACGTCGCCAAACTGTCCGTGTCCGCCGCTTTGGTGTTTGTAGCGCCCGTGGATGGAAGATGCTGGTTTGCGGATGGTTTCTTTGTATGGCACTTGGGGTAAGTGAGTCGCCATCGGCAAATTATATTTGCGGCGCAACCTGTCTAAGGCGACTTTCAGGTGGATTTCGCCTTGACCCCAAAGTATAATTTCGTGAGTGTCGCCGTGCTGTTCCCAGACTAAAGATGGGTCTTCTTCTAACAATTTAGCTAAAGCGGAGCTCAGCTTAACTTCATCGTTGCGCTTTTCTGGGACGATCGCCAGTGCGTAGACAGGCGGGATGATTTCGGCTTTTGGCAATTCTTCCGATCGGTCTAGCGCCAGCGTATCGCCTGTTTTCACGCCTTCTAGCCTTCCCAAAGCCACAATTTCTCCGGCGCTGACAGACTGCAAACTTTGTGTTTGCTGGCCTGTCAAGCGGTACAAACCGTTAACTCGAACGCCGTTCAAAATTGCTCCGTCTGCCAGCGTCCCCCGCCACATTCTCACTAACGATAGTTTGCCTCCCTGCTGCGTGTAATATGTTTTGAGGATTTGAGCCAGAACTTTGTTTTCACTTTGTATAATACCGCGACGATCGGCTGTAGTTTCGGGTGTCGGCGCTTCCCTCAGCAAAGCTTCCAGCAGAGGCCGCACGCCGAAATCTTGTTCGGCGATGCCGATGAATACTGGCACAATTAAATCTGCGCCTAATTCCATCTTTAAATCCCGGGTAATTTCTTCGGCGTCGGGATTGATTTCTTCGAGCAATTCTTCGAGTAAATGGTCGTCAAAATTCGCCAATTCTTCGAGCATTTGCTGCCGCGCTGCGCTTTCTTGTGCTTTGAGGTGTTCTGGAAGCGGGACGGGATCTGCGGCGGCGCCCGGATGGTAGTGGTAAGCTTGTTCGGTTACTAAGTCGATAAAACCGATGATTTGTTCGTTTTTGCCGATCGGATATTGGTGAGGTACGACCGGTCTACTGGAAACGGATTTGAGCGCGTCGATCACCTCGCTGAAGTTGGTGCCGCAAGTAGTTTCGTCTGTGTAAGCACGATCGATCTTGTTGATAAAAACTAGGTGGGGAATTTCCCAATCATCGAGAAATTTAAACAGGGGTGCGAGGGTTAAAGTGCGATCGGCAACGGGTTCGCAAACAATTATCGCCGCATCCACACCAATCAGCGCATTGTAAGTTTCTTGGGCAAATTCTACCGAGCCCGGACAGTCGAGAAATGTGAAGCGGACGCCTTGATATTCAGCGGTGGCGGCGTTTACTTCTACGCTCATTTGGCGATCGCGCGCTTCCGGGGAACTATCACCTATTGTGTTGCCCTCTTTGACATTTCCTTTGCGGGTAATTGTCCCTGTCACCGACAGCAAACTTTCGAGCAGTGCGGTTTTACCGCTTAAATAAGGGCCAACAATTGCAACGTTCCGCGTGGCCCCAAGGACTTTTTCGTTCATATTGCCTCCAACAGAAAACTTGTTTTCCATTGCTCTTGGTGCAATCACTTCTATACCATTTTCTAGACTTTTTCTAGGTTAATTTTTATTGCATTTTCGAGCAACTTGAGATTTTGGTATGATTCCATACTTTTGACGCTAGCGTATTTTGAGTGACGCCAACACAAATTGTAGTTTTTCTTAATATTTTTAATTTTTAACCGCAGGTGAAGGCAAATCGGATTCTCGTTCCCAGGCTGTGCCCATTGGTAACAGCTTAAGACTGAAACTCATAATAAATATCGCTTGTAGTTGAGTCTCGCTCCCCCTAAATCCCCCTTAAGAAGACCCACTTTGAGAAGAATCTTGTCCCCCCCTTAACAAGGGGGGTTAGGGGGTATCTAGGCTTCGATATAAACAACAGAGACTGTTAGTTTAACGTTAAATTGTCACCAATAGGCTCTGCCTGAGAACGCATTTCACTCTTGATATGCCTCGATTTCAACGGTTTTTAGTGTCTAATTTCTCAGCAGTCGCAAACCGCTTAAGGTTACTATTACTGTAGAGCTTTCGTGACCTATGACGCCTAAAGGCATGGTGATATTTCCGAAAAAATTAGCCGTTAATAACAGCACAATCCAACTGAGTGCAAAAACAATGTTTTGTTTGACAACATTTTGAGCGCGGCGGCCCCAGCTAATTGCTTTAGTTGGTAATTGGTAGATCGGTTTTAGTCATTCTCCGGTGGCGAAACGGCGGTTAGTGCGATCGGGCGTTGCGTACGTTACGACTGTCGGGACTTTAGGCGGCGGGTTGTTGGCGGCGGTTGCTTTGAATGGTTTGGTTGAGTCTTTGATTGAAAAGCCGAATTGTCATTGTCATCTCAAGTAAAAATTGGCTTGAGAAAAGCTTACAACTCACATTCTCCTGTATCGGGATTTGTTTGATAGCGCAATTCTGGCTTGAAACCTAGTTCAAAGAGTATGGCAAAAAGAAGTGTTTATATTCTAAGTATTACTCCGGTTTTTCGAGGTTTAAGACAGCAAGATCGGACTTACTTACTCAGGCTCTTCTCACCCATGAACAAAATTTGAATTCTATTTTAATCTAAAAATTTCTGAGCTTCAAGCCAGAGCAATTAATCGCAAAAGGTACTCAGAATTGTGTTTAACCGTGCTGAGTATATCTTGTACTTTTTGAAAGGGAAGCTCAGTTATTCTGGCTGCCGATCTGGCACTGAGGCTGCATCTTTGACTCGTGTTTTTGGTTGGCTGTTAGCATAAGCACGAATCAACGCAGACTTCTTAAGCCGTTTGACGCCACTCAAAACCAAGAGTGCAAACAGCGTTCCTATCAAACTCATTACCCACAAACCGCAGCCTGCCGCTGCACCTAATCCGGCAGCCAACCAAATAGTTGCGGCGGAAGTTAATCCTTTTACTTCAGCTTTACCCACTGGGTATTGAGTTTGTTGCAGAATGATTCCGCCTCCGAGAAAGCCTACCCCTGTGGCAACTCCTTGGATAGTTCGGCTCAAAGCATTGGAAGAGGAAAAGGTGCTGTCGCCATCCATCTGCAAAGGAATCATTACAAATATAGCTGCGCCTAGACTCACAATCATAAAGGTTCTTAAACCTGCTGGTCTACCTGGCTGCTGGCGGTTCATGCCGATCGCGAAGCCTACCAGTAGTGCAGCCGTCAGCCTAAAGGTGACTGTTTGCCAATCGTTGGGGCTGAAAAAGATAGAACTCATTGCCTGTACTCCTACTAGGGCGTCGGTTCAGTATTAGGAGTTGACAAAACAAACTGAAAATGATAGGTGAATTGAAAAGCCTGTTAAAT
>NZ_JAUBSD010000163.1:0-5952 GCF_036704575.1 Microcoleus sp. K5-D4 | reverse complement strand
ACAATAAACTACATTGAAATTTAGTCGTATTTAACTGTAGCATATTTTGGGTTAAAGTTAAGATGCGTTTACCCTGGCGGCGGCCTTCTTTGGAAAGCTGATTCACTCCTAGACAAGGCAAACCCTCGTGCGAGAAAGTGTCAGCCTTAAACAAAGGAGTTTTCGGCGGTTTATGGGGGTCGAGATAAGCTGCAAATACTTCTGTTGGCATTTGACTTGAATCATTAGGAATTAAGTAGCCCACATAAAGGCAGCCTTTTGTGCCGCACAGAGCGGAATTATTGAAATCATAAAGGTTCAGCCGTCCTACCGAGCCATTAACTTGCCACACTCGCATTCTCTTAATCGCTTCTGCCGATGCACTTTGCCCAGCCGCTACTTTGAGTTCTCGAAGGCTGCTGTGTTCCTTTACAATTAGGGTTAAAGTTTCTTTTGGAGTGACTCGCAAAGCTTGTTGCCAAAAAGCTGGTGCGGTTGTTGCTGAACTAGAATTCGTGCAAGCAACGGTCCCCAATAATAGCGACAGGGCGGTAAAAACTGTCAAACCAATGCGAAACCAGTAACCAATTTGATTTAACCAAACCGGGGGGGTGACAATCTTTTGGGTGCCTGCTGTTTGTTGCTTAACTCGATTTTGTTTAACCATTTGTTACTCTACTCCTACAAAAAAAAAAGGACAATAAAGCAGAAAAAAAAGACAATAAGAGAGTCTTTTGTTGAAGTAAGCTGTTGTATGTCTAAATCTTACAGTCAATTTTTATGACTGACTTCTGGGAATACAAAACGAGTCTACAATTTATATCGTGCACAGCTTATGGACAAGTCATATCTAATCCGTTGACAGCGGAATTATTATCTCTCTCTTCTCTTTCTCTGTGTCCTCTGTGGTTTAATCATTCGGGAGCATCTCAATGAAAGCAGCCAAGCCCAAAATTGGAGTTAAGAGCCAGGAGCCAGGAGTCAGGAGGAAAGAGTCCGAAAGAAGAAGGAAGAAGAAGTGTTTTTACCAATATGAGATGCTCCCAATCATTCCGATACAACCGGAATTGATATTAATGCCATAAAATCAATGGCTTCAGCAATTAAAAACGTCCTGGTGGTAGAGAAACTTGTTAGAGTTGTTAATAACTTGCTTTTCCACCTCCTCTTTCCCCTAGTTCAATGGGAGAGCGCAGCCGTGCCAAGACTAACTGCTATCCCCAAACCGATTAGTATCAGAAAAGTTTGCTGCTTTCGCTTATGAAAAAGTCGAATTAAAAACCACAATCCCACCAAAAAAGAGCTAATGAACAGCGCAACCTTAATACTCCCACTAGCATTTAAAGTAATGCCGGAGCCGACCGAGTTGCTGATGCCATTGCTGTCACCAGAATTAGCTTGGCAATTGTCGCTGGTATTGTGGTTATAAAGCTCTCGAACTTTTTCCCCGTACTGTTTGAGAGAGTAGCCACCTAAAATGTTGGAATAGCTGGCATCAATTTTACTGCTAGAACCCCCAAAGTGTTTTTGCGCTACTCGCTCAATTAAGCGATCGCCCTTGAACACCTGCCCAGTTGTAGGGTCAATTTCCTGTTGGCTGTTGACTAAGTTCTCAGCTAGAGAATTTTGCAAAACTTTATCCTGAACAGCAGGAGGAAAATATTGGAAGAGTTCCTCTCTTGTAGGTTTTTGACCTTTGTTGACGTTCAGGAGAAAGTTAGCCCCCCCTGGAGTTGAACTGACAGCACGCTGCACGTCTTCCCGGTAACTCATCAACTGATAGCGACCGATCGCCCGCCCGCAGTTGCGAGATCCTTCGGTACAAACCATCTCGCCAATGGCTTCGTAGTCGGCACTGGCTGCACTTTCCAAATTGGCGGTTCCTTCAGAAAGTTTCGCTAACGCCTCCCCCAATGAAGCCACATCCACACCGCTAACGTAAGTCGCGGGGCGCGCGCACTCTCGCTTCGATTCAGGTACAGGCTGAGTTGGTAAAGCGTTTTTTTTAGCTTGATTTGAACTTAGTGGCTTTGAAGGTTTTGTTTCGGATGCGACGCCTTTTGAGCGAGAAATACTGTTAGAAGAACCGCCCTCCAATCGACCGACAAACATAGGCGAATTAACGCTGTAACTGAGAAACGGAACTGGGCCAATAATGTAAGGTGATTTGCCGCAGGGCAAACTAAACCTGAAGTACAGAGCCGTGTCAACAGTATCGCTGGTTTCTGACGGTTCCATTACCACTACTTTAAACACTTCCCCAAAAGGATGCCGGCCCGTCGGTTCCCAACCGGTCAAACAGCCAGAACCGCCTCGCACTTCCTGATATTTGCCGCTAATCCACTGCTTGCCTTCTAGCGGCCCTGTGGCGCGGCGACCGGCGTTTTCCATGTCGTCGAGTTCGATATAAGCGCAATCTTTCTCGCAGGCTACCGCAAATCCTTCTACATCAGAACCGGAAATTGTGTTATTGCGCTTGCTTTCGTACCGACTGTAAATCATGTCAATTCGCATGATTGTGCTGCCAATAGACGCAATAGGAACCGGAAAACTAGAAAGTGGGACTTGACTCAGCAGCGGAATATTGCTGATGAGTTCCTCTGACCAGCCAGAGAACTGTTCTAAATTTACGCTATTAAGGTTGGGGATTTGGGCGATAGAAAACTCAGATAGGTCAATTTGGTTAAGTTTTGCCTGCGCTAGTTGCGGTACTTGTTTTACAGCTTGACCAATTGGTAATTGGTTGATGTTAGGGTTCACTCCGGCTATTTGAGAAGATAAAGAAGCAATTGGAGGAACATCACTCAATTGAAATTGACCCAGATTCGGAACAATTTCAGCCAAGTGACCGACAGTTTGCTTACCAGCTAAGGGAAATGCTGACAAGCTGATATTCTCTAAATTGATATCCCCTAGTGCCAATTGTTCAATTGCTTGCAATGAAAGAATTTCAGGTTTTACATCGTTAATGTCCCCCAGCTTCAAGATGTTGTCAACAGAAGTGCCAGCTTGCCAGCTTCTATCGCCAGAACTTCCAGAACTAGCAACGGCGGGCAGGGAACTAAAGGTAATCTGGCTCCAATCTGGCAGCAAAACTCTAGATTGTTCTTTTTCCCAAATTTTAGTAGGTAAGGAACTAGCGCTAGCAATTGATGGGAAGCTGAAGAAAGTAATGCACATGAAAGCAAAAATTAGGCAGAGTTTACTGGCAGCTATTAAAGCAGATCCTACCTGGCTTGATTTTTTTAACTGCTTTGGACTGTTCATGGGAATCCTATTGATGTTAACTAAAATCCGGTAAAAAAAGCTGCTCTATTCTTTTTAATTTGGAAAAATTTTAAATGTTTTTAAAACATTACGAAAAATAGAGCAGTATTGCAAAAATTAGCCATCAGCTAAATCTCCCTCTCCCCCACTCTCCCACTCTCCCACTCTCCCCCTCTCCCCCTCTCCCACTCCATTTTAGGAATTACCCAAAAACCCGGTTTTTCTATGTATTTCCGACATTTTAGGTTGAAAATGAGAACGAGAAACTGGGTTTTTTAGGTTGATGCGTCCAGGACTACATTTCTCCATCTTCGCTTTTTTCTTTAATCAAGCTCCAGCTCAAGCTGTGGATTCGGGCGGACTGCTGAATCTGTCCAAGGAGTATCTGCTAAGTTGGACAAATCATAAACATTTTCTTGGTAAGCGTCGTCAAAATTACCTTGACGAACTTCCCTAGGTGATGAGTAACTGACAGTCAAATCGGGTTGCGATTCGTAACCGGAGTTGTTATAGCCGGAATTAGGTTCGAGCGATGAATTGTGCATGGTTTTTCTTAGTTTATGTGGTGAATAGTTTTAACTTAAATCGCATCTAGTTTTCGCAACTTCATCCCTGTGAGCGATTTCGTTCAGTAAAAATTACCCCCTCCATTTGGAGGGGGCAGCTCTATGAAAGCTGGGGGGGTGACAACCCCGTTAGAAGCTAGACAAGGTAAGGCGTTCTTGCTGCTAAACCCAATTCGCGAGCATTATCTTCTAATGAAAATGGGTTGGTATCAAGATAATCGCATCAAAAGCAATGTCATCCACGTTCGCCTGAAAGATGGAAAAATCTGGATTGAAGAAGACCGGACTGAGGACGGCATCGCAACCGATTTACTGCAAGCGGGGGTTAACAGCAGTTGACATTTTACCTAGATTTACCTATGTTTTAGTTACTAAATTCTCGGTAAATTGACGAACAGACTAATTAGCGTTGATGATTTCGATCAAAGAGAAGGTGTAACCTTTTAAAAAGACCTCGCCAGCGACGTTTCGGAAATAAAAGAAACTCATTGAAAAACTTGCAAATCCTGCGCTAAGCGATTAATATACTAGGATGCAACCACATTGAGAGGTCGAATCAATGGCTACCTTAACTTATTGTAAAGGCTTGCCCACGCCAGCAGATGAACTCAACGAACTTGGATTTACAGATTTCGAGATGTTCTTGGAAGCTTACGCCCCAATTTTCAGGGCTGCAAGTATTGAAACAGTCAACCACTTACTTTTAAGTACACAATTCAAGAAGTCCGACTGGAACACACACTTACAGCAAACCTACGGCATCAATAAGCGCCATGCAAATGGCGTAATCAGTGCGGCCAAAGGTCGTGTAGACGGGGCTAAAGAACACAGAATTTTACACACAAAGACTCTTGAAGGAAAGATTAAATCCATTAGTGCATGGCTCAAGAAAGCCGAACGTAAGTTGGCATTAGCCCGTAAATTTTATGCCAAGGAAAAATGGCATAATTCAAAGACAGGTTGTAATTTTCCCATAGCTTGCTCGCTCCAATACAAATCTACCAATTGGCAGAGTTTACGCTTTCAAATACACAATAAAAAGCGTAGACTGACCCTGTTAACGAATAGGCTCGAACACTTAATAGTCAAGCCAATCAAAGTCGTCGTCCCTCACGGTGATATTTTTGTCGTCGGCTCTAAAGACGAGTCTTTTGGCAATCAAGTCTCCCATTGGAATGGGAGCGAAATAATTTTGAGAGTCCCCAAATGCTTAGAGTCACGATTCGGGAAAGCTGTATCTTCCGAGGTTGGTGATTTCAATCGCAACATAAATAGACTACCAGAATGCGGGGCTAAGACCTGGCACTTCTACCGTAAAAACGGAAAGTGGGTTATTGCCGTGCAATTTACTCCCAAGCCTGTGAATCAAGTTTCTAGAAATAGGATGTACGGTTGCATTGGTATCGATATGAATCCTGGTTCTATTGGGTGGGCGTATGTTGATACTGAAGGGAATCTCAAAGCCAAAGGGCAGATTCCATTACAGATGGGCTTACCGAATGGCAAGCAGCAGGCTCAGATTGTTTATGCCTGCTTGCAACTAGCAACAAAAGCCACGGAGTTTGAATGTCCCGTAATTTGTGAAGAACTTGATTTCTCAACAAAAAAGGAATCTCTAGGGGAGAAAGGTAGAAAGTATGCCCGGATGTTATCGGGTTGGGCGTATAGCGAGTTCTACAAACAACTCAGTTCTATTTTGTCGAATCGCGGAATTGAGTTAATTGCAGTCAATCCAGCTTATTCAAGTATTATCGGCTTGGTGAAATACCTAAAAATGTATGGCTTAGCCAGCGACGAATCGGCTGCACTGGTGATTGCTCGCAGGGCCATGAAATTAAGTGAAAAAATACCTTGCTCCTTAACCGCTTATTCCGAGATGAACCCGGAAAAGCACGTTTGGAGCGAGTGGAACCAACTGAATAAAAAGATCAAACGTTCGGCTGTAATATCACGTCGCTGTGATTATTATAGCGTTTCTAACTGGAGTTTCTTGGTCAACCTCGACACCGAGGAAGCGCAAGCACTAAGAAAGAACGTTTAAAGCTTATACCGCAGAGCTTACCGGGAGCGTGTCACTTTTGCGACAAGTATAAATACTTAAGAAAAGTAAAATAGTGGCTTTGAGCCATTGTTGAGCAAA
>NZ_JAUBSD010000162.1:0-6125 GCF_036704575.1 Microcoleus sp. K5-D4 | reverse complement strand
CCGGGTACGGAAGTAGTCGTTTTGGATGGGAACCGGGATGCGATCGACCAAATTACTCAAATTTTAGCTCTTCGTACTAATATTGACAGCATTCACATCGTTTCTCACGGTGCTCCGGGTAGCTTGCAACTGGGCGACGGTAACTTGAGTTTAGATGATATAGAGTGCGATCGGCAGGATCTACAGCAGTGGTTTTCGCCACGAACCGACTCAATCGGCGACACTCGACCAAATATCCTCCTCTACGGGTGCTGTGTAGCAGCAGGCGAGATAGGTAAAGCATTTGTCAAACGCTTGAGTGAGTTAACCGGGGCTTTTGTTGCGGCTTCCAAAAATCTTACGGGAAGTGCGGCAAAGGGCGGCGACTGGGAACTAGAAGTCAGAACCGGGAAAATTGAAACGCCACTGGTATTTGAAGCCGAAGTATTAGCAGGTTACGAGTATGTTCTGCCTACTTTTGATCCGGCAACGCCCTTTCCCATAACATACAGTCTCCGTAAAGTTGCCAGTGGCGATTTTAACAAAGACGGCAATCTTGACCTAGCCTTTGCCAGCACTGGAGTTAATCGCAACGTCTCGATCGCACTGGGAGATGGCACTGGCAAATTTGGCGCTGCCACTAATCTTAACACCAGCCCGCCAAGCGATCTCTATACCTGGTCTGTCGCTGTAGCCGACTTTAACAAAGACGGCAATTCTGACTTAGTTACCGCCAATAATTTGACTAACAACGTTTCTCTCCTGTTAGGGAATGGCGATGGCACTTTTGGTACTGCCACCTACTTTGGGGTGGGGTCAAGTCCGTATACCGTCGCTGTGGGAGACTTCAACGGGGACGGCAATTCTGATTTAGCTACAGCCAATCAAAGCTCTAACAACGTCTCCATCTTGCCGGGAAACGGTAATGGTACTTTTGGCGCAGCTACTAATTTGAGCGTGGGGTCAAATCCTTATTTTGTGCTTGTCGGCGACTTTAACAAGGATAGCAAGTCTGACTTTGCGACAGCGAACTTTGGTTCTAGCAGCGTATCCATCGTGTTGCAGAATGCTGATGGTACTTTCGCCCCCGCCACTAACTTTACTGTTGGAAATAGCCCTAATTACATTGCTTTAGGAGACTTTAATGGGGACAACAATCCTGACTTAGCAACGAGTAACGAAGGCGGATCAAACAACGTATCAATACTGTTAGGAACTGGCACAGGAAGCTTTAGTGCAGCTACCAACTTTGGCGTTGGAACACAACCCCTTGCTATTGCTAGTGGTGACTTCAATGCCGATGGAAAAGTCGATTTAGCCACAGCCAACAATGGATCGGGGGATGTCTCCGTCTTGTTTGGAAGTGGCGATGGCAGCTTTGGGACTGCCACTAATTTTCTTGTGGGAACCAGTCCCCAAGGTATTGTTGTAGGCGATTTTAACAAAGATGGCTTATCCGATTTAGCTACGGCGAACTTTGACTCTCAAAACACCTCGATTCTGCTGCATACATCTCCGGCGGTAAATTTTGGTGCTGCAACTTACAGTGGCACTGAAGGAACTGCGGATACAGTAGTCAATATTCCCGTTACTATCAGTGGCACTCCTGACACTGCTGTAACAGTACCAATTGTCCTGGATCCCAGTAGCACAGCCACCGAAAATTCAGACTACACCTTTTCGCCGACATCGATTACATTCCCCGCCGGTGCAACAGGTGCCGCACTCACGCAAAATGTTGCAGTTACTATCAAACCTGACAATCTCCCTGAAAACGATGAAACCGCAATCCTCAATTTTGGCGCAATCACAGGTGGCATTGCCGGTACAACAAAACAAACAACATTAACTATTGCCGCTAACGATCAACCTTCAACCCTGAGTCCGTACCAAATAGACCTCAAAACAGGCGCAATTACCGGCCAACCAAACCCGTTTATTTCTCTAGTAAATACCCCTACCGACTCCAACGCAGACAGTTGGTTAGAAGCCGTAGCAAAAATTAATTTTGACGGCAAGATCAAGAAAGCAAAATTCATCGTTGAATACGACAAAGCCCCGTCAGGATGGACGGTAAATCTCGGCGACTCTGGATCAAACGACGGCTATGGAGGGGATGCAAGCACTCAAAGCCGCGATGCCGAGATGAACATTGTTAACGGGAGTATGAGCGTTTTCGGCAATGACTACAATACACCTCCTGGCGGAGAACTTACCCCAGGAAATGTGCCTAACTTTGTGACTAACGCTTCGAGTGTCGAGTTAGAAGTCAGCAACGAACAACTTGCATGGGATAACAAAAACGGGCTAAAAAATAGCTTGAATTCGCCGTATCTTTACGCCCTCAACGGTCAAGTTGATGCTACCGGGCCAGTCAATTCCGAGATTTACGCCGGATTTAACAGAGTGATTTCCGGGCCAGGCGATCGCATCGGCTCGGGTGCTAGCAAGGTGACAATTCTGCTTAATCCGATCGACTACGCGGTTACTGCTGGTGTTGCAACCGTTACAGAAGGCAACTCCGGTACAACTGCTGCCACTTTTACTGTTACCCGCAGCGGTTGCACTGAGTTGGCGAGCACAGTAGATTATGCGATCGGCGGTTCTGCTACAAACGCCAGCGACTACAACAACATCGGCGGCACATCCGGTGCAACTGCTGCGACTGGTACGATTAATTTTGCAGCGGGCGAGACATCGAAAACCATTACTCTTGATGTTTTAGGGGATGCGGCGATCGAAGCCAATGAAACCCTTGAGGTTACGCTGTCCAATCCCTCGGTATTAGATTCTACACCGACAATTACCACTGCTAGTGCTACCACAACTATCAGTAATGATGATACGGCTGGTGTTTCTATTACTCCTACGGAAACAAGTGCTACAGAAGGCGGTGCGGATGGTACCTACAATGTGGTGCTGAAATCGCAGCCAAGTGCCCCGGTAACTATCACTCTCACAACAGGCGATCAGATTCAGGCGATCGCGCCTCTGACTTTCACTCCGGATACTTGGAATGTCGCTCAAACCGTTACGGTGCAAGCGGTTAATGATACGGTTATCGAAGGCGCGCACAGTGCTAATCTTACTCACATTGTGAGTAGCGCTGATACGAATTATAACGGGATTGTGGTTCCAGGGGTGACAGTGGCGATTACTGATAACGATGTAGCGCCACAAGAACCGGAAAAACCGATTGGTACATCAACCCTGAGTCCGTACCAAATAGACCTCAAAACAGGGACAATTACTGGTGGGCCAAACCCGTTTATTTCTCTAGTAAATACCCCTACCGACTCCAACGCAGACAGTTGGTTAGAAGCCGTAGCAAAAATTAATTTTGACGGCAAGATCAAGAAAGCAAAATTCATCGTTGAATACGACAAAGCCCCGTCAGGATGGACGGTAAATCTCGGCGACTCTGGATCAAACGACGGCTATGGAGGGGATGCAAGCACTCAAAGCCGCGATGCCGAGATGAACATTGTTAACGGGAGTATGAGCGTTTTCGGCAATGACTACAATACACCTCCTGGCGGAGAACTTACCCCAGGAAATGTGCCTAACTTTGTGACTAACGCTTCGAGTGTCGAGTTAGAAGTCAGCAACGAACAACTTGCATGGGATAACAAAAACGGGCTAAAAAATAGCTTGAATTCGCCGTATCTTTACGCCCTCAACGGTCAAGTTGATGCTACCGGGCCAGTCAATTCCGAGATTTACGCCGGATTTAACAGAGTGATTTCCGGGCCAGGCGATCGCATCGGCTCGGGTGCTAGCAAGGTGACAATTCTGCTTAATCCGATCGACTACGCGGTTACTGCTGGTGTTGCAACCGTTACAGAAGGCAACTCCGGTACAACTGCTGCCACTTTTACTGTTACCCGCAGCGGTTGCACTGACTTGGCGAGCACAGTAGATTATGCGATCGGCGGTTCTGCTACAAACGTCAGCGACTACAAAAACATCGGCGGCACATCCGGTGCAACTGCTGCGACTGGTAAGATTAATTTTGCAGCGGGCGAGACATCGAAAACCATTACTCTTGATGTTTTAGGCGATGCGGCGATCGAAGCTAATGAAACCCTTGAGGTTACGCTGTCCAATCCCTCGGTATTAGATTCTACACCGACAATTACCACTGCTACTGCTACCACAACTATCAGTAATGATGATACGGCTGGCTTTACTATTAACCCAACAGCATTAAGTACAAGTGAAGTTGGTGGCCAGGCAGATTTTACTGTCAAACTCGATGCTCAACCAACTGCTGATGTTGCGATCGGTTTGAGCAGTGACAATGTTGCGGAAGGAACAGTTTCAACTAATAGCTTAACTTTCACTCCAGCTAACTACAATGAACCGCAAAAAGTAACGGTGACAGGTGTTAACGATTTGCTAGCTGATGGCGATAAAGCTTACAAAATTGTCACGGCTGTTGCTGTGAGCACCGATCCTAATTTCAATAACCTCAATCCTGATGATGTCACAGTCACCAACAGTGACAATGAAACTCCGGGAGTTACGCTGAATCCAACTGCGGGATTAACTACGGGTGAAGCCGGCAGTAGTGCTAACTTTAGTGTGCTTCTGAATACTAAGCCGACTGCTAATGTTACTATCGGTTTGAACACGGATAATGTTGCCGAGGGAACAGTTTCTCCTAATACCATAACTTTCACTCCGGATAACTGGAGTGCACCGCAACAGGTGACAGTAACAGGGGTTAACGATAGCCTTGCTGACGGCGATATTGACTACAAAGTTGTCACGGGGGCTACTGTTAGCACAGATGCGAATTACAGCAACCGAGATGTAGCGGATGTTAGCCTTACCAATAAAGACGATGATACCGCTGGTATTTCTATTACTCCCACGGCAGCAACTGCTACAGAAGGCGGTGCAAATGCTACTTACAGTGCGGTGCTGAAATCCCAGCCGAGCGTCCCTGTCACCCTCACTCTCACAACAGGTAATCAGATTGAAGCGATCGCGCCTCTGACTTTCACGCCAGACAATTGGGATAAGGCTCAAACCGTTACGGTAAAAGCTGTTGACGATACGGTTGTGGAAGGGCCACAGAGCGCTAATATCACTCACACTGTGACTAGCACGGATGCTAAGTATAATAGTGGGATTGTGGTTCCAGGGGTGACAGTGGCGATCGCTGATAACGATTTAGCGCCCGAACCCGGCGGTGGTGGCACTGTAGTAGAACCCAGCGGTGGTGGCACTGTAGAACAACCCGGCGGTGGTGGCACTGTAGAACAACCCGGCGGTGGTGGCACTGTAGTAGAACCCGGCGGTGGTGGCACTGTAGTAGAACCCGGCGGTGGTGGCACTGTAGTAGAACCCGGCGGTGGTGGCACTGTAGAACAACCCGGCGGTGGTGGCATTATTAACCCGGAACCGACACCAGTTACTACAGGAACAAGCAACCCAAACATATTCCCGATCGGATTACCGAACTCTAACGAAACTCCCTTCCCAATAGCGCAACCTAACAATCAGATTCTTGGTATTGCCACGGTAAATTTTTCCCAAGCTACTTACCAAGTCAACGAAAGTCCCACAGGAGTCGTTCAGAGAGAAATTACCCTAACTCGCACTGGGGATCTAAACAACTTTTCCACGGTGTACCTAGAACCTCCTACTGGTTCAGCGACTTGGGGACCTGATTGGAATACCCCCAATTTCTCTCCTCAACTCACCTTTAACCCAGGCGAAAACCGCAAAACTTTCACAATTGACATTTTTCCGGATGGTCAATTTGAGGGAACAGAAGAAATTGCGTTTCGGATCGCCAATGGGGGGGGTAATGTCAATATCGGCACCCAAAACACTGCCACTTTGCAAATTTTCGATGCTGAGGGGCCTCCTACAATTAATTTTTCCCAAGCTACTTACCAAGTCAATGAAAGTCGCACAGGAATTGTTCAAAAACAAATTACCCTCACTCGCACTGGGAATCTAAGCAACTTTTCCAGGGTGGACCTACCATTTCCTACTGGTTCAGCGACTTTCGGAACTGATTGGAACGTTCCGCCCTTGTCTCCTGAACTCATATTTAACCCAGGCGAAAATAGCAAAACTTTCACAATTGACGTTTTTCCGGATGGTCAAGTTGAGGGAACAGAAGAAATTGC
>NZ_JAUBSD010000161.1:0-6423 GCF_036704575.1 Microcoleus sp. K5-D4 | reverse complement strand
AGCTTTTATCAACAAGGTATGCGGGCCGCAACCCTTATACAGTCTATCTCGTAGACCTCTTTGTCACCCCCCCAGCACTGGTATAGGACTTACGTGCCGACTCTAATTGTAGGGTGCGAAACGCGCACCTTACAACTACAGATAGTGTAGTTTCTCAGTTATTGCGTAAGTCCTGTTAGTTAAGCTTTAATCATTTATGAGGTTAATCAAATGACACATTCTGCTATCCTTGAAGCTCCAGCAAATTCTTCTGAACCCGGACAAGAGCTGGCTGAATTTTTGCAGGAAGATAATGGACACTACTCGGCAATGCGAGCGATGAGTTTTATTGCACTAATTGCAGCAATTGTGTTTGGCACAATCACAATAACTAGCAAGAATGCTGATGGCAAATACATTACAACTTCTTTTTTAGTTGCTGCTTTTGCACCAAAAGCTGTTCAAAAATTTGCAGAACGTCCTTAAACAGTTGACAATTGACAGTTGACAGTTGGGGGCGGACTTTTTAGGACAATTATTTAAACTGAACTTCTGCCTACGAGGGGAAGTTCAGTTGTAAAATCTCTCAACGATCGCCCTTATTTGCTCCATCAGTTCGCTTTATTCTTCCACCCGATAGCCCAATTCCGCCAAACGAGTGCGAGACTGCCGCCACTTCGGCTGCACCTTGACAAATAACTCCAAATACACTTTGCCTTCAATTAACTTTTGAATCTGTTCCCGGGCCGCACTGCCGATCGACTTGAGCATACTGCCGCTTTTACCGATTAAAATACCTTTTTGAGAATCCCGTTCGACGTGAATTGTCGCCAGAATGCGGGTAATTTTTGCTTCTTCTTGAACGATGTCGATCGCAATTGCTACAGAATGCGGCACTTCTTCCCGCGTCAGCAGCAAAATCTGTTCCCGAATCAATTCGCCCATAATAAAGCGTTCCGGCTGGTCAGTCACCAAATCTGGCGGATAATAATAAGGCCCAACCTCCAAATGTTCGATTAACAATTGTTGCAGGGGCTCGACACCCTCGCCCGTGAGAGCCGAAAATTTGACAACGGGCCACTCAGGATTGACAATTTGCTCGTAAGTTCGATCGATCAACACGGAATCCTCCGGTTGTTCGTCCAACTTATTCATCCCCAAAATCACCGGAACTTTGCAATTGCTGAGAATTTCGACAATATATCGATCGCCCCCTCCCGATTCCACCGAACCATCCACCACAAACAGCACCACATCCACCGACTGAATCGCTGTGCGGGCATTCTGCACCAAAACCTTGCCCAATTGGTGATGCGGCTTGTGAATTCCGGGAGTATCTACAAAAATAATTTGTGCTTCCGGTGTCGTTAGGATGCCCCGCAGCCTGTTACGTGTCGTCTGAGACACCGGCGAAGTAATCGCAATTTTCTGCCCCACCAACTGATTCATCAGCGTTGATTTTCCGACATTCGGGCGTCCGACAATACCCACAAAGCCGGATTTGTAACCCGCCGGAGCCACGGGAACACCCATGATGTCCGATACGTCGATAAATTTACTATCTTCCACTAAAATCACCTATTTTCAAGCCCCTTCTCTGTCTATTGTCGCCTGAAAATACTCAAACGCCCATCGATGCACTCTAGCATCTTTCTCGCCCTGGTATAGCCCGCAACACTCAAACCTCGATCGAGCAGCAAACCAGTGTTAAAACGTGATACGCGATCGGCAAAACTTGATATCTGAGACAAAATTTGATAAAGTTCCAGTGACATCGATCGAAAATGAATCATTCTGGTAAAACCGACTCCCCAATGCTGTAACAACTTCAGATGTGTAAATATCTAACTCAACTGAAACTTTTCTACAGTTTGTCAGGCAAACCAGTTTTAACATTTTTGAAGATGTTTGGTAATAAATTAGGTAAGTTGAACTAAAACTAAAAAGCTCAATATCATGAGGCGCTTTCTCAATAAAAGCTAGTGTCTTTTGAGCATACCTAAATTACTGCTAATCGTCATAAAGTTGAGGAGATGAATCAGATGAAATCGAAATTATTTTGGAGTTGCTGCACCGTTTTGGTAGCAAGCTTGCCTGTTCCCGCATTGGCTCAAACAAGCCCTCCCACCAGCCCTCAAGCAGGTATTGACTACAAGGGTGGCTCGAAGAATTACCAGTTAGTACCGGGCCGAATCCAGGACAGAACGTTGCCCAGAGCATTTGACTTTCCAATTATTACCAATGTTGGTACTGACACTAGCATCACCTCGGATTTTCTAATTACCGATCAGTTTCGCGCCCCAGCGGGTCGTACAGAATACACCGGAGCTCTCACCGCATGGGCAGCATCAATCAGAGAATGTCTCGCCAAACAACCACTCTTGATTCGAGCCAGCACTAAGAACCCGATTCAGATTAATGGTAAAGTAGGCACGATTGTCAGAAACGCAAATAACCGTGCAGTTTGCAAATAAGCCAGCAATATCACAGGGGCTAAATTGACCGTAATTGCTGTAACGGCGGGTTCACCAATATCTCCCATGCAAGCATCGATACAGTAAACCCGTCACCGCAGCGATACTGGGGTCAATCGAAGCCAGTTGATATAACTTCCGCTATCTTAAAGATAAAAACTAGAGAGTGTTTTTGAACAAAAAGAGCAATAGGTTTTCTATTGCTCTTTTTGTTGGCGAAATTTCAATTAATATCTATTAGGACTTATATGATATCGGCTGAAACGACATCATATAAGAGGTTTGTAGTGAGGAATGCAAGTCCTTATCAAACTTTAAGGACTTGCATTCCTCACTGCAAACGACATAATTACGCAGAAACCAGATTTTTTCCAAAAAATCCCGTGGAACCCGAGGGATATGGATTTTAACACCTGGTTTATCAAAGTTTGTCTGCGTAATTCACGATTTAGTAGCGCAAAATTCATGTGTACTCAGTAAAATTTCGCCATAATCAGGAATCCAAGCTAGCCACTGTTCTTCCGAACATTCACACAACAGCCACGCTTCGTCAAAGCTGAATGCGGTTGGCGGATTGAACAATTTAACCCACATAGAAGGAGCCAACTTGGGTGCAGGTACGGCGCAGCCAAATTTTTCCCAGTCGCGGACACCGGCGAAGCTTCCGGGCGTTGCTTGGGATTGCCAAGTACGAATATCTGTTTGCAGTTGCATAACTACTCCTTTTGAGCTAAGAGTCTGCACCAGGGCGCGGTTGAAACAACGCAGAGCGAAGGCGCAGATAAACTTTGATTCTGTAGTCTATGTTACCGAATTATCTAGGCTAATGTGTAAGGTTGTAGCAAAAATTTACAATCGAGAGGAAAAAACTGGTTCAAAGCTGAAAAGGTCGATCGGCGATTGTTGCGCTCGGCAACGATCGCCTACCATAGCAAACAACATCTGATTTATTTCAAAAATTCCGACATGAACGAAAGTGCAAAATCTCCGTGGAAAACTCTAGACCGCTTTTTAGAAATCAACTCTCGTTGGGTAGAAGTAATCGCGGAACATCTCGAAACAACCGAAGGAAAAACAGTAGAATATTGGCGAGTAGAAAGAGCAGATTCAGTTGTAATCTTGACCATTCAAGCTGACAAATTGCTGTTTCCCCCACCGATGTATCGCCCCGGTGTAGGAGAAGCAACCCTGGATTTTCCCGGCGGTCGCGTAGAAGCCGAAGCCACGCCAGCCGCGGAAGTTCCAGCTATACTCAAAAAAGAGCTAGGCGTGACAGAAAGTGTGATCGCCCGCCTCGAACCGATTAACACCGTCGGCTGGGCAATAAACAGTTCCTTCTCCAATCAAAAACTCTACGGTTTTGTTGCAGAATTGCACCATACAGCAACAGTAAACCCCGAACGCATCGGTGCTGAATATCCTGTCACCCCAGACGGAATTCGCGACTTGCTCAAAAAATTAACTTGCCTCCAATGTCGAGCATTACTGCTAGAATGGCAAAATCAAGTTAATTTTAGAGTTGAGATTTGAGATGAGGAAATTTTTTCCGATCCTCGCCACTTTTAAGTTGCTGAAAACCCAAATCACCCAGACTACTCATGCCTCTCAATAATGAAGTTGCTGTCGAATGCCTCGACGTGACATATCGCCTCAACCGCAGGCATTTAGTAGACAAACTCAATTTCAAAGTGCTGCAAGGAGAAGTTTTAGTATTGCTGGGACGAAGCGGGAGTGGTAAAACTACCACCCTGAAATTGATTAACAATTTACTAACGCCAAGCAGTGGCGAAGTTCTTGTCATGGGAAAACCGACAACTCAGTGGAACCCAATTCAACTGCGCCGAAAAATTGGTTATGTGATTCAAGAAATTGGTTTGTTTCCCCATTTTACAGTCGAGCAAAACGTCGGTTTAGTGCCAAAATTAGAAGGTTGGGAGGGCGATCGTATTAAATCTCGCGTCCGGCAACTGTTAGAATTAGTCAACCTCGACCCCCAGCACTTCGCCAAACGCTATCCCCATCAGTTATCCGGCGGACAGCGGCAGCGGGTAGGCGTCGCTAGAGCACTGGCGGCTGACCCTCCGATATTGTTAATGGATGAACCGTTTGGTGCTTTAGACCCCATTACTCGTCTGGAATTGCAGCGAGAATTCGGTCAATTGCAGCAGCAACTCGGCAAAACTGTGATTTTTGTGACTCACGGCATTCAAGAAGCTTTTTTGTTAGCTTCTAGAATAGGTTTGATGCAAGATGGACGGTTGATTGAATTGGCATCGCCCGCTGATTTTATGAAATCTCAGCATCCAGAAGCTCGCGCATTTCTTGAATGTTTGCAATTACCCGGAACTGGGTAATGATATGATGTGCGATCGCATCATTCGTTTATAGGTATCGGTCGGTTTTTGAAGCTGATGGCGGGAAATTAAAGATATTGGTGAACCGACTCCTACGAAATATTCTATTATAGTAAAATTTACAATTCTGAATTCCTAATTACTAATTTCCACATGATGCAATTTATCAATCGGTATGGCGCTGAGATAATTAAGCGCGCCAGTGAACACTTATATTTAGTAACTGTGGCAATTTTTATCGCTATTATTGTGGGGATGCCCCTAGGAATTTTAGTCACCAGAAAACCCAAATTGAAAAAGCCAATTTTGGGTTTTGCTAATATTATGTAAACAATTCCTAGTTTAGCTTTGTTTGGCTTGCTAATCCCGGTGCCGGTATTGGGTGGAATAGGCGATCGCACGGCAATTATCGCGCTCACTCTGT
Organism: Microcoleus sp. K5-D4; assembly: GCF_036704575.1. Taxonomy (NCBI): domain Bacteria; kingdom Bacillati; phylum Cyanobacteriota; class Cyanophyceae; order Oscillatoriales; family Microcoleaceae; genus Microcoleus; species Microcoleus sp. K5-D4. Next base: position 1,192 of record NZ_JAUBSD010000161.1, on the reverse strand, counting down.
ATTCTTTACTGCCAATTATCCGCAATACTTATACTGGTATTGTTGGCGTCGATCCAGCGATTACGGAAGCCGGAAGAGGCATGGGGATGACTGATATGCAACTGTTATGGCAAGTGGAAATTCCCCTGGCACTGGGCGTGATTCTGGCGGGGGTGCGAGTTGCTGCTGTAATTGCGATCGGACTCGCTACAATCGCCGCTGCAATTGGCGCGGGTGGCTTGGGTGTGTTTATTTTTCGCGGCGTTGCTACCGTCAACAATCAGTTACTTTTGGCTGGGGCAATTCCGGCTGCTTTAATGGCCTTAGCTGCGGATTTTGGGCTGGGTTGGGTAGAAGCGCGCCTCTCTAAAAGTACCTTAAAAACTATTAATGAGGACTAAAATCCTGGCTACCTTCCGTCAAGGTTGTCACTCTCTGCGAACCCGAAGCATTCGCAGGATTGGCTATCAGATTGCGGATTTCATTTGAGCGTTCAATGTACTCTCGATCGCTCAAAACAGCTTGGCTCCCCTCCAGCGAAATAGCCTCTGCCAAATCGATCCAAGAACGGCAAGCGCCGTATTCAGGAATGTAGGGAATTTCGCGGATTTCTGCAAGGCGATAAGCCCGCAGCAATAAAATATAAATTGGCTGAGTTTGTTTCCATTTCAGGCGATCGCTGACAAAATTTTTATTCCAAATATGGTACGGAAATAGCGCAGTAATTGCCGGTTCCCAAGCTACCAAAAAAACATCAGTAATCTCCGCCCAACTACCAATTCTAATAACTTCAGGATGCCAACCAGATTCGACATTTTTGACTTGATGTGCAAACTCCGGCTTTAATAAACGCGGCTGTTGGTGTTCAAAAGTTGGATACAGCAAAACCTGTTTGTCAGTGACATTAAACTGTCCTGCTTGCTCGCGAATTCCCCCCTTCCGCAACAGCACAATCGTTTGACCTTGTTCCAAAGCATTAACTGCTACATTCCATTCTTTCAGCGCCCTAGTAGTTGATTTCATAGGAATTTAGTTGAGTTTTAACAATAGTAACAAAAATCGGTACTTTAAAGCAAGTACAGCCATTTTTTCCTGTTAAAATAAGGTAGTCCTGCATAGTCAGGACTACCTTATTTTCAATACTTCGGACAGTTTTTAAAGAGGGATACGATCGCAATAAAACAGAGAAGTGAAAAAGTGAGTGAAATCTGAG
>NZ_JAUBSD010000160.1:0-6592 GCF_036704575.1 Microcoleus sp. K5-D4 | reverse complement strand
CTGCCTATCTTTTTTTACCACAAGTTGGCTCAATCCTTACTAGCTATGGGTTTTGGGTGGGTTGTCACCCCCCCAGGCTTAACACACTTCAATATCGGATTAGTCAACATCAACGCTTGAGTGAGTTACGAATCAAACTACTGCGTCTGCACAAGCTTTTACTAGATACTGAGCGTTTTACCTATGAGCAAGTTCGAGGGCAAGTTTCTAGAGGTGAATTGCTACAACTGGTGATTAGTCATGAGCAGTTTGCCTGGTTGCATCGACTCTCAGCATTGATTATCCAAATCGATGAGTTGCTTCATGTCGATGAATCTGTTACACCAGAGGCAATTGAAGCGATTGACAGTGACATTCGGACACTGCTCAGCCCCGATGAATCAGGCGATGAGTTTGCCATGAAGTACAATACGGCGCTTCAACGCCACCCCGATGTCGTGTTAGCTCATGCAGGTGTCATGATGTTGCTGACCTCTGACAGTATTTAACCTCCAAAATTCACTGATTCTGAACTTGCTCCGATTGTGTAATTGCAAACCTGAACGTATGCTGATTCAAAAACTAAACGACTGTGAAGAAATTATCGCTGGAGATGGAACTGTTCTGCGCGAACTGCTTCATCCTGACAAACAAGACATCAACTTGCGTTACAGTTTGGCGCATGCGATCTTACCTGTTGGCAAAATTTCAATTCCCCATTCTCTAAAGACTTCTGAGGTTTATTACATCATTAGCGGTGTTGGAGAAATGTCGATCGATAGTGAAGTTTGTCGCGTTGAACCAGGTGATGCGGTTTACATTCCTCCAAATGCAATCTAGTTCCTTCACAACAACGGCGACGAACCTATTGTTTTCGTTTGTCTAGTTGATCCAGCTTGGCGCAAAGAAGACGAAACGATTTATGCACCAGTCTGATTCATGCAAATCTCACTGCTAGGGATGATTGATCACGATCTTAGGAAACCTAGCCATTCCTGATTCCTGTTGGCACACCCCACGTTATTGCTGCACTCAGTGATCGGCCAGCGCGTGGATTGGTGATTGCTGCGCCCAGTGGCTTTGCCCGGTTAATTGAAGCAATAGGTACGTTGGACAAGACAGAAACATCAGATATAGCGCTGGTTGATCGGATTTCTGCCGAGATTGGCGACGAAATTTTAGGGCCACCTGGAACTTTACCCGCTGCTACAGAAACGTAATGAATTCGTTGCAGACAGCAAAGGAGAAACTTTCAATGTCATTAGAACACAATATTCATCCCGCATTGCAAGGAGTCATCCAATGTCAACTTTTGTCTTAGTTCACGGCTCATGGCATGATGGTTCTGCTTGGAACGCGGTCATCCAACATCTAGAAGCGAAAGGTCATCAGGCTTTGGCTCCCACGATCGCGGGTCATGGTAAAGGCGTGAATAAAAACGTCAACCATGCTCAATGTACCCAGTCGATCGTCGATTACATTGTTGAGAAAGACTTAACCGATATTGTCTTACTTGGACATAGCTTTGGTGGCAGCATTATTGCCAAAGTTGCTGAAGCAATCCGCGATCGCATTCGACGGCTAATCTTTTTCAATGCCTTTGTCCTGAATGATGGTGAGAGCCTCAAAGACAACATCCCACCTGACACTCAAGCGTTATTCGACAAGCTAGCGAGAGAATCGGACGATAATACGATAACGATGCCTTTTGAGATTTGGCGAGAAGCGTTTCTCAACGATGCTGACCTCGACCTGGCGAAATCGAGCTACGCGCAATTATCGCCTGAACCGTATCAACCGTTTATTGACAAATTAGACCTGAAGCAGTTTTATTCGCTGCCCATTCCCAAAAGCTACCTTTACTGTACAGTAGACAATGTCTTACCTCAAAGGGAGGGGGGTTGGCATCCCAAGATGTCTAGCCGCTTGGGGCTATTTCGGCTTGTGCAAATGCCGGGTAGTCATGAGGTGATGTTTTCTAATCCTATCAGTCTAGCAGAAAATATTATTGTCGCAGGGCGCGACTAGCCGCGACAGTTCATCACAGGTATTTGAGAAATCATCGTAAGAATCTGAAAGCAATCAGGTACTTCGACTCACCACACTTTAGAGATGCCGAGTTCCAGTAGACAACCTAGAGGCTCCATTACGCTCAGTCACTCCGGAAGCGATCTAGCGAGTTTTGGCAGCGGCACCCAAGTATGGCATCGAATTCATCGCGTGAATTAGATTACAAACCTCTTTTCTACATAATAGACACAACGTACTGAACAAAGGAACACAATGAAAAAGCCCGAGTTTTTTGTCACTCCCGGTTATGGGGAATATATGCTGAATAATTTGCATTACTCGCAAGCGGTAAAATTTGACAATCGCGTCGAGACATCCGGCCAAGGCGGCTGGGATGACAATCTGCAAATTCCCGAAGCGATCGCAGATGAGATTGCTCAGGCATTTCGGAACATAGAGCGAACCTTGGCAACTGCTGGTGCGAGTTGGGAGCATGTGGTTCACGTCAATTCTTACCATGTTGGCGGGTTGCCTGCGGAGGTTAACGAGGTGATGGTCAGGCTATATCGCCATTACATGCCCAACCATGCCCCCATTTGGACACAGGTAGGAGTCGCGGCGCTTGGACTGCCAAGGATGCGGATTGAAATTCGCGTGACTGCAATTGTTCCGTGAGTTTTGCAAGCGTTAATAACACAATTTATGCTGCTCGAAAACTGGTCTAGGGGGTTGAGTAGCAGGAGAACAAGAATTCCCGTTAAGGGATGTACCAGTTGGGAGCGTGTCACTTTTGCAATAAATATAAATGCTTAAAGAAAGCAGAATAGTAGCTTTGAGCTATTGTTGAGCAAAATAGCCGAAAATAGTAATGATGTCTTAATTAGGAATGAAAAATAAATAAGTTGATGAGTTATCGGTTATAATGAAAAAAGTGCGCTTATTGCAATTTTCGCTCCTACAGAGATCAACTAACAACGGATTTTTCTACTTAACTCTTCAAATTTAGTTTTAAATCCAGGTTTTGCTGCCATAATCTAGAAAGGTGGTATCTCCTACGGATAATACGACTTCATATTCTTCCACAGCTTCACAGGTCATTTGACAGTGAGGTTTAATTACTCTGTCAAGCTTTGTTTGGCTGTTGGCAAAAACTCATAAGCTCTTTTCAACTCGTTTGTACTTGTAAATATTTCTGACAATGCTTTCCCAAAGCCTTGACTTAAGGCTTTGCCGATTGCATAGGCTCTATTGTTTAATCTCTCATCTCCTAATTCACAACTTGCAAAATTTTTCTCCCACCAGCTCAACATTTTTCGCCTGCCTTTACTTGATTTTCACGACATTATATCACCATCCACGTCTTTTGCCTAGAATGACTTCCTACTCTACCTTTCAGAGATGCCGTGAAAAGTAAGGATAATTGGTCAATTACTTGTGTTTTATATTATCTCCGGTCGATTAACCATGATTAAATTTTGCATCCGACCACCAAGAAAAATGAGTCAAACCACTTATTAACTGTTTGAGATTTAACAGTTTTCGGCACCGCTCAAATAAAACTGATTCTACTTCATCTTGCGTTTTTAAAACAGCGATTGGCTATCCGTTCATTTGTCAGTGGTCACAGTTTTTCTGCTGGTTGGAGTTCCGGGGAGTGTGAAGGCAGACAATACAAATGTATGCCGTCGGGGATTTTCACGCTTTCACGCTCAGTGCCCTGTGGCTCCGTCTACGACTAAAACGACCCTTTTTTTCGATCCTACTTTCCAATGTCTGGCAAAATCTTTTAAAACTCGCTCGAAAAGTTGGCTGTTGACAAATGGCAGTATCCACCAATATGTTTCTCCCGTACTCGGACGTACTTTCGCGATATAACCACAACCATTGAAACCACCAATTAACAACAGCGGTGGCATTACTAAACTCATCCACCCATTCCCGCCTCAAAACAGGTTTTAATCAAACAACGATGTTCGTCCATTGACCACACTTCTACGTCACTTTCTAGGTTCTCCTTCTTGATTTTCAAGACGAACCGACGCAGATTTTTTTTTCCATTCCTCAAGTTCTGCGGATATCTGATTCCTGATGTTCTGGACGAGGAACTCTCAATCGAAACTTCATAGACTTGAGATATTCCCACCCTATGCAGACGACCGACTTTTTTACCCTTGAGTTCACTCATCCAGTCAGCCACTTTACGACCATTCCACAGCCCGCCATCGGGGGGTGGCTGCTGTAAGACTTGCCACAATTGAGCAAGTTCTGCCATCATTCAGCAGAGGGTCACAATCGCTATTTTTGCAATGTTTATCTCCGAGGGATTCAGATCCTAAATGATTGTAGCCCCAGACTAATTCATAAATCCAACCACGACTATAGCGATCGCAAATGGTTTGTAAATTATAAATCATGTATAATGAGGTATAGCAATCCTAAATGATTATCAAGACTATGATACAATTATATGCAATACTTGATTGTGACAATAAAAAAATGAATAACTTAAAACTGCCCCTCCAAGATAGGGAAAAGGAAATAACTCAATTAGAATCTTTCATTAAAAGTGATATCGATGCAAGAGAACTTAAACGAGCAATAGCTGTAAGAATGGCTGTCGAAGGCAAGTTCTACCACGAGATTAGCAAAATTCTCGGTGTAAGTGAATTTTTTGTTGGTCATTGGAAAAAACAATTTCAAACCCAAGGCATCGAAGGAATCAAGCTAGGGCATAAAGGGTCAAAAGGGTATTTAACAGCTCTACAAAAGACTGAAGTAATTGAGTGGCTAAAGAATAAAGAATATTGGAATTTAGATGAGCTGGTTACTTATGTAGAGCGAGAGTTTGGTGTGATCTATAAATCAAAACAGAGTTACTATAAACTTTTCGAGCGGGCGGAAATTAGTTGGAAAAAAACTCAAAAAATCAATCCTAAATATGAGGTCGAACTGGTAAAAAAAAAGACGGAGGAAATTAACAATATTTTATTCAAAAACAAGGCTGGTATAGAATCCGGGCAAATAATAGTATTATTTATAGATGAATGTCATCTACTTCATGGCGATCTGACTGGTTATGTTTGGGGTCAATCAAAAATCAGAATTGAAGTCCCAATTACCAATGAAAAAGATAGACAAACTTATTTTGGCGCACTCAATTATCAAAGCAAAGAATTCCATGTTCAGAGCCATCCATCTGGGGATGGAAAATCAACAGTTAAATTTATAAAATACTTACAAGCAAAATATAAAAATCGCAAGATTATCTTGATTTGGGATGGAGCCAGTTATCATAAATATGGCGAATTTAGAGATTTTTTATTAGAAGTAAATGGTGACAAAGAGCCTGATGACTGGTCAATTACTTGTATTTTATTTGCTCCAAATGCTCCCCAACAAAATCCCGTTGAAGATATTTGGTTATAGGCTAAAAACTTTTTAAGAAAGTATTGGTATTTATGTAGGTCTTTTAAGATTGTAAAATTTTTGTTTGAATTTTTTACTAACGAACATAAATTTGATTTCCCCAAAATACATAAATATAATTGCACGGAAAAAATCAATTAGGATTGCTCTAGGTCTTGATAATGATTTAGGATTGCTATATCAACAGTCAAAACTTTTTGGCTCACCAACAAACCCATGCTATTGTTGTTTATCATGCACTCAACTTTTGTCGTAAGCAGGTGGTCGATACTCGAATAATTCTTGCTCTGCCGCCGCAAATTTAGACTGATCGCCCCCAGAAGCAGGCCGAGCAAAGGACGCTTTGTTGCGAATCCCCTGGATATCTTCAGAAGAACGCTCAGACGACAGCACAAACTGAGTTCTCTGATAACGCAGATCGGCCAATTCAATTTTACCAGGTCGCCCTTCACAATAGGCTCGTTCAGCACAGCGTTTAACTGCGATCGCAATTTCAGCACTCGTTGCTCCGGCATAATCAGATAGTAGTGAATACCACTGCCTGTCGCTCCAAAAATTCTCTTTTCCTTCCCCAAACTGCTCCGGGAAATACTTAGCCAAATGCAAATTGAAAATCTCATAGCGAGCGCCGCTGTGTGGCAAATCCACAAACCAGATTCCGCCGTCGTCAAATCTGCGAATAAGTTCAGCCGGCAGCATTTCTAAGCGGTTAACAGTAGCTAACATTAACACGGGGCTTTCATGCTCCTGCATCCATGTGAGCAATTTCTGCGACAGTCGCCTAGCTGCACCGCCATCAGCATTTGATTCCCAGCCAGAAAAACCCTTGTCGAAATCGTCAAAGAACAGCACGCAGCCGCCCAAATTATCGGCTGTATCCAGCATTTTCTTGAGAGCGCGATCTGGATTAGAGGAACCTAGAATATTGCCCCAACTTGCTGCTAAAAGCGCATAACCTAGCTTCTTAGCAGCTAGCTTTGCACTCAAACTTTTGCCTGTCCCCGGCGGCCCCCACATTAGCATTCCTTTGGGAGGTCTGAGGTGATATTTCTTGGCCTCAGCTTCTGACAGCTTTACGACTTCGCTCAAATAAGCGTCTAATACCATTTTTTTAAAGATGTGATAGAGATAAAGAATGTAAAATCCACGACCATCCGGTAAGAAAACCAATGACACG
>NZ_JAUBSD010000159.1:0-6836 GCF_036704575.1 Microcoleus sp. K5-D4 | reverse complement strand
ACGCCTTAAGTTTAACTCCAATTATGCTGCTTAATGTTTTGTTACATAAATATGTTTTTTCCCGCCTACCTACTTATGAATCCACTTTTCCCTTGATGTTACAAAACTCACTCGACTTGGCTTATAGCAATTGGGAAATCTTCCATTCATACCTGTATTCAGCAACGCCATAAATAACTTGTTGCGCTAGCAGGCTTTTCGTGCTGGCAACTGGTTGGTAGAAGAAAGAAAGCAACAGCGAAGGTTTGTAAAATGGATGAAGTCGTCAAGAAAGTAGCTGCCTTGGGTTTACCAGGTATCATCTTGGTAGTAACGATGGCTGCGACAGGTTTAACAGGAGCGGCTGCAATCACAGCAGCTCTAGCATTTCTAGGTGGTCCGGCAGGAATGCTCGGAGGCATTGCCGTACTAGGTTTGACGGGATTGATTGCAGAGGCTCTGACAAAAGTAGGGTTAGAGGACTTGCTAACAGCAATTTATTGCCAAAGGCGCTTATCTGAGCCACACGGGAAACTTTTAGATGAGATTGAGCAATTATCCCTGTTTGACGGCGATATCAAAGAAAGGCTCAAGCAAACTGTGACAGATGGATGTGGCTGTTCAGCAGCCAGCGCTGCCAACATTTCAGATGTTACCCTTGAAGCTCGCGCCATTTTAGAAGCTGTCCCAGGAATGACACCAGCACACCACAGGGATTTTAACAGCTCCAATCCGATTATCAGACTTAGGGATGGAACAGCGGTTAGGGCTTGGAAAAACCCCCTCGGCGTTGACCACATTTTTTTAGCCGATCCTGATGGCAAAATGATTTACGGTGGCTTCGTAGGGTGGATTCACAGCGAGGGGTTGAATCAAGCGCTCTTGCAAATGAGAAGAGACTTGACGTAAAGTAGATAGGATAGAAAGCATATTGTAAATAAAAGTTAAGTTTTCCAAACCACTACCATGCCCTTATTAAGAGCTAAGGGTCATCTAGCAGAAACTTAAAGGCTAAATCACTGAGAATTTACTAACGGTTGCCACTTCAGATACATCAGAGTATAATGTTTGACATCAGCAAAAACTGTTAGAAATAGAGCATTTAGCTGTTTTCCAACAAGTAAGCACGGCTGTATCCAACCAGCACTTATACATCTCTAAATTTCTGATAGTCGTCTTGGTAGGCTTTTTTCTACGCCTCACCGCAAAGGCCTCCCACACTTCTTTGAACTCAGAACTCGATCGCTCCAAAATCGATCTGGGACCATCGCTCTAAATCTTGCCTTCAAACCTCTGATGCCAGAGGATATACCCCAACACGGTAATAACCAGAGTGATGCCTCCTCCTACCCAAGCCAGCATAGGATTGTAACCGCTACGGCTGAGGGTCTGCATCCATAGATGGGTGCGATCGGAGGATATTAACCAATCTGCGACGACCGGAAAAAGATACATCAAAGATGCACCAACGATAAGCCAGCCCACCATAGAGGCGAGGAGAAAGATAGTTTTGGCTGTAGATTGGCTACCCATGAGCAATTGCGGTAAAGAACTAACTTTGAGATTAGCTCTTGAGATGCGTTATGTCAGCACAGGTATAGCCCGAGACAGTGGGCGATGCAAGCGTGAAACTTTAGAATTGATTTGAAGCCAAAGGTAAAGGGCGTTGCTGATGCCAGGGTATGAAGGGCTAAATATGCAAGTCAGAGAAACCAGTATCCATAAAACTTCGGGATTTTCAAGTTATTTTTTTCATACCCTGATTAAGCAACGTTAGTAGCAGATGTTCCTTCACCGCATCAGACACAGTGTTATCACGGCGGCACTAGACGCAACAGACAGGGATGTGCGGAAGGTACAGAAGTTAAGCAGACACAAGAATCTAAACACCTTGATGGTGTATGACGATAATCGCGGCCGCGACCAAAGAGACGTTACCGATTTACTTGATGGGATGTTTTGAGCGATCGGCGGTTGCCCGTGTTCTCGGCGGGCGATCGGTGCAACTTGGTTGGGAGATACTTATGACAAACTGATGAAGTTTCTATTATTATTGGCAAAGTTTAAATCAAAGTTCGCGTATGTGGTTAAGTCGCTTCTCGTGGCTAAAGCGTTTATCAGTGATAATTCCGGCTTTCTCCCTGGCTTCTGTACAATCAGTTCAAATAGCCTTGAGCTTTCAGCCCAATCATAATTGGTCTTTCTCTGACACTTTTTCCCAAATTTTAATGCCAGTATTGGGTCCGCTGGCAATTTTTATTTTTCCCTACTCCGCTGATATAGTCCTAATTTATTTAATTTTAAGTGTAATTTTTTTGCCTATGGTTCTTGCTCATCCCATTTGGTTAAAGTGGTGGGCTGCAATTCTCACAACGATAGGGGCTTTTATTTTGGTATTTTTGGGTAAAATCCTTGTTTATTCAGGGGTTTAATTTCATGGCGATCGAGCTTCATCACATTGCGTTGCTTTTTAAGGATTTGTAGCACGTTTCCTGGCTTCGGATGCTTTGATATCATAACCGGAGTTAGGATTAGTTTTGTGCAATTGCATTAACAAATCGATGTAGAATTCGTAGTAGTCCTGCACTGTGGCAAGGTATGAGCTGCGGAGTTCTGCGGTGAGTATTTTACTGCGGAGATTTTCAATTATTTTAAGACAAGCTTCAATATCATTGAGAGCTTCGGTAAAATTGCCTAGCGATCGTTTGATAAAAGCCATGCTGTAGAGGGTGAGTGCTTCTTCCTCGGTTGCGCCAATTGCTCGAAAAAGAGGAAGGGACTGGTTGTAAGACTCTAGCGCTTTCTGCTTTTCTCCCAAATTTGCGTATAATAAGCCGATGTTGGTGAGTGTAAAGGCTTCCACACGGCGATCGCCTATAGCCCTGCTCAAGGGAAGGGACTGGTTGAAATACTCTAGCGCTTTTTGTTCTTCTCTCACCTCATTGTATAGACCGCCGAGGTTGTTGAGGGTTAGAGCTTCCCCACGGCGATCGCCTACAGCTCTTCTTAAGGGAAGAGACTGGTTGAAATACTCTAATGCTATGTAGTATTCTCCCAATTCTGCGTATAATAAGCCGATATTGTTGAGGGTAACGGCTTCCCAACGGCGATTGCCCACTGCCCGACTCAGGGGAAGGGACTGCCTGTAATACTCTCTTGCTTTTTCTTTGTCTCCCAACTTATTGTACACTAAGCCGATGTTGTTAAGGGTGATAGCTTCCGCATTGCGATCGCCCACTTTCCGACTAAGGAGAAGAGATTGGTTGAAATACTCTTTTGCTTTTTCTTTGTCTCCCCAATTTGCGTATACTAAGCCGATGTTGTTGAGAGTAGTAGCTTCCCCACGGAGATCGCCTACAGCCCTGCTCAAGGGAAGGGACTGGTTGAAATACTCTAACGCTTTCGGGTTTTCTCCTAAATCTGTATACCTTAAGCCGATATTGGTAAGGGTAATAGCTTCTTGCTTGCGATCGCCCACTCCCCGACTCAGGGGAAGAGACTGGTTGAAATACTCTAGCGCTTTCTCTTTTTCTTCCAACTTATAGTAAACCTCGCCGATATTGTTGAGGGTAATAGCTTCTTGCTTGCGATCGCCCACTCCCCGACTCAGGGGAAGAGACTGGTTGAAATATTCTAGTGCTTTCTCTTTTTCTTCTAAATCATTATAGACAACGCCAATTTTGCTGAGGGTGCTAGCTTCGCCATTCCGATCGCCTACTGCCCGATACAGTTTTAATGCTTCTTCATATTTGACAATCGCACTTCTTTTTGCTTCCGCTGTTCCTTGTTCGTAAAGTTTCTCGGCTTCTTCATATACTTTGTCGGCAGCATCACTACTGTTACTTTGTGCTATTTGTAAGCCTTTACCAACTGATACGGCTACTGCCACTGGCTGACTTAGCTGAAGCGAAAGTGCGATCGACATACCGACCAAAAACCATTGAGCGCGATCGAGCATAGCCACCCTTTTGTATTTTTGTTAATCTTAATCACTAGCCTGCTTAGTGTAAAGCAGGAAGAAGTTATGGGGATCGAGCTTCGCCAATTTCCTCAAGTCGGTAGCTCGATCGGCACAACAAATGGCTGAAATGACTGCATTTTTCGGTTGGTCAGTAACGAGCAATTCTTCTGCTAGATTGGTTCTACGTTTGGCGCGATCGAACGGCTGCAACGGCTCGCACAATTGCACCGCAGCCACGGTTCGCACGTCTGGCACTGTCGTCACGGCTCGGAGCGCACTTCCATTCGCAGGGTTAAGGCTAACGGCATTTTCACACCTCTGGCCCAGTTCCGTATATAAAATTGACAGAAAGGAGACGGTGCAGATGATAGAGGAAGAATTTAGAATACACGACCAAATCCAGTTAGTTTTGGCAGGAATCATTGGCAAGAATATTTATTTTCCACTCCAATTCGTTCCAGACATGAAAGTCGAACAAACAGAAAGTTACGTTCTCATTAATTCGGGCTACAAAACAGATACTTTTAATCTCGTTATTAGTAAAAAATTTGATAGCGAAGACGGAAAGCGTACTATTGCCAAGATGTGCGAAGAGTTTAATTCAGCTCGTTTACCAGCAGCTTGGTGGACTTGTGAAGAATTTCGGGATGCTTATGTCTTTTCAACCTTAGAAGAGTATGGATTTATCGAAGATGAAGTGGATATGGGTATGGTTGCAAATCTTGATGATTTACCACAAGACGTTCAGTATCCTCTTAATCTCAAGTTCCGCATGGCCACCTCTTTCAAAGAAATCAATGAGTTTGGAAAGATTATCGCTTCACTTTTTGAGCCACCAGATGACTTCGTTATGCAATTTTATCGGCGGGTGGGAGAGTTGGATAATTTGGAGAATCGTCCTTTGAGATTGTTTCTGGGGTATGTCGATAATAAGCCTGTTTGTACGAGTTCAATCTTTTTGCTTGGTCAGACAGCAAGCCTCTTTGATATCAGTACGCTGCAAGAATTTAGAAATCGGGGTTACGGCTCGGCAATCACACATTATACGCTCAGTTATGCCAAAAAACTCGGAGCGCTTTTTGCCACCCTTCAGGCAGCACCGGATGGTGTAAATATTTACAAGCGAATGGGCTTTAAGGAAACTTGTACTTTCCGAATCCACTCAAACAAAAGGAGGATTTTAGGATATTAAAGAAGTAGCCCTCAACATCTTTTTGCACGAGTTGCCCAGAAAGCCGATCGCCCCTGGTTGTCTCTTCAGTTTTTAAGCATGGAAGGGACAGGCTACCATTGATGATATAGTTGCGCGGCTGCGCCCCGCAACTATTAGCGGGCTACCCGCCTAAATTGTTCCGGGCACAATTGAAGACCTTCTTTAAGCAAGATATTGTCGGCAACAAATCTAGAATCTGCTCTAGAATCTGAGTTTCTGATAGCAGGTTTTACAATGCGAAGAATTGGGTAAAGTTTTTTGTTGCCGATAAGATTATGTGGTTTGCCATCAGGAGAAATAAAGAAAACCCACCGCTCCAAGGGTGAAATTCTACAAACTAGGGTGCCACTTTTTACAGTAAGGGGCCAGTCCTTACCTAATTCTTTTTCTGAAATAAACCGCTCCCTCTTTTCCGTCGTGCAACCTGTCGTTAGCAGCAATAGTCCACACACTACCGCATATTTTTTCCAGTTCATTTGATTTGTCTCCCAGATCCTCTTACTTTTCTTAAGTCTGCGATAAACTAACAAAGTTTTTATTCTTCACCTTTTGCTCTATACAGTCTGCTTTAAACGCCAAGCTGTAAGACTCGAATGCTTATTTTTTGATGCAATTATTGAAAACACAATTTACAACCTTCCTCAGATAATACCCTGTGGTCAACAAATTTATAATGTGGGTTTTGGGAGGCAGGTTTCAAAATTGAATAAATCGGGAGATATTTTCCCTTTGTTTCGCTCTTGCCTTCAAGGGTATATTCTTTGCCATCAGGAGAAATAAAGATAATGAAATGCACATCTTGCCAATAAGGGAGAACACAAGCCAAGGTGCCACTGGGTACGGTAAGTGGCCAATCCTTACCAAATTCTTTTTCTGAAACGGGTCGCTCGTTCCTTTGTGGCACGCAACCTGTTGCTAACAGCAGCAAACCTATCGCCAGACACTTCTTACAACTCATTAGACTTGCTCCCAGTTCCTCTTACTTTTCTTAAGTCTGGCACGAGGTAGCTCGGATGAGTTCGGATACGTTCATGGGTAACAGCGTCGGCGGGGACGCTAGTAGCGATATTGAAATTGTTGCTAGATCTGCTCAAAATTAGACTGGTAAAGCTAGGTTGAGACAAAGGGCAGGACAGCGATAGGTTTGCTGCTGAAACTCTGCAAATTGCGCCTTGCCGACGATTGTGTAAGAAATTGATGTTAATGGCTCTATCCTTTCGAGTCGCAGGACATATACGCGACCAGATGCGTCGCCTGCCACAATGGTGGCTCCATCGGACGCAACGGTACAGCAAAATAAGGTTGAAACTAGCGCTCGCCTCCCCACTTTCTCTCATCCCAGACTTTTAGGGTGTTGTCGTAACGGCACAAAAATAGCCCTTTGCCTGTCCCGAGTAATTGCGATTGCGTTGATGTAGAGATATAGCCGAGATACGTGCAAAATAGGACAAGACATAAAGTTTTGTAAATCAAAGACAAAATGACTTGAAGTAGCAAAGCCTGAAATGTTTAGCAGTAAAAGATGGACGCTGTTGGGGTCTGTACGGAGGCAGGGTATAACTAATAGACATCTCCGAAAACAATCAAAGCCTCTGTATAGTTAAGTTAAGTAGGTAGGCGCTGTCAAACACAATTATGTTAAGGATTGTAAAGTATCCAAATGCCCTAAGCGTGGCTAAGTTA
>NZ_JAUBSD010000158.1:0-7101 GCF_036704575.1 Microcoleus sp. K5-D4 | reverse complement strand
TTCGGTGCTGCCCCTGCTGACTCGCTCAAAGGCTGCTAATAAGGTTTCAACTTCTGTTTCTCTGCCGTAGAGTTTTTCGGGGATGAGGAAATGGTCTGTAATATCCCGCGTTCCCAATGCAAACGTCTCAATGTTACCCGTGTTTTGTAATTGAGCAAGACAAATCTCTAAATCGTGTTTCAGTCCTAATGCACTCTGATAGCGATTTTCGGCATTCTTTGCCATCAGTTTACTAACAATTTGGGATAAAATTAGGGGAACTTCTGGCTTGATTTGATGTACCGGAATCGGCTGTTTGGCTAGATGACAATGCACTAACTCCATTGGATCATCTGACTCGAAGGGTAACTGTGTTGTCAACAATTCATAGAAGGTCACACCAAGGGAATAAAAGTCACTCCGATAGTCAATGCCTCGATTCATTCTTCCTGTTTTTTCTGGGGAGAGATAAGCTAAGGTTCCTTCGAGGGTGTTGGGATTCTGGATTTCCTGGGTTTCTCTCGGCAGCAGGGAAGAAATACTGAAGTCAATGAGTTTAATTTGTTGGCTATGTGGGTTAATCAGAATATTGGCGGGTTTGATATCTTTATGAATAACTCGGTTTTGGTAGAGAGAGTGGAGAATATTTGCTAGTTCCCTGGCTAGGTTGAGAAAGTCTTCTAAAGATACAGATTTATCGGGTTGGTTTTTATCAGTTGCTGCCGGGATATAAGTAGATAGGGAAACTCCTCCAAAGTCCTCCATTATTAAAGCATAGGCGTTTTTGTAAGGTGCTAAATCGAGGGGTTCAACCACTCCAGGCAGACGTAGATTTTTGGCGATGGTGTACTGGTTGCGGAATTGCAGCAGTTCGCTGAAGCTGGGGTATTCGTTTCGCAGCAGTTTGATGACGACTGGAGTGCGATCGCTCTCCCGGACACCGCGATAGACTAAAGTGCGAGATCCTGCATAGAGTTGTTCTGTTATGCGATACCCTGGCAGGTCAGTAATTGTCTCCATTTTCCAGTTCTCAATAAATTGGGGGTTACTATATCTCTAGTTTACTCAGCCAACTTGCAAAATTCTCAATGGCCTCTAATGTTCCTGCAATTGTCAGTGGGCGTTCTGTACGAAATATCGCAGTTCGTTGGATACTGAAGCCATATTATTAATTGTTTTACAGGTTTTGATTACCAACTGATAATAAGCGGCAATCCAGGTCGGAAATCTACCTGTTGTCCCTGCACTTCTCCATCAAAACCAAGCTCGACAAAATACTCGGTTCCTATTCGCAACTTTAATTGATTTGTCTCAAGCACTGCTTGAAGTTCAGGTGACGGGTTATTGGCAGCAGGACTGACTAATTCTACACGAGTAATTTCCCGGAAACCAACACCATGATCCAAAGGCTGTGACTTATCAGCAGAGTATTGATCGGGACGTTTACCAAAGGAAATTTGGAAAAGCATGGGCTCAGTCAACACATCACTATTTGTTCCTACTGCGATACTCATCGTTTCAGATAAATAAGGTGGACGATATGCCCAACTTGAAAATGCAACTGTGTCCTCAGAACCTTTGGCTGAACGCAAACAGATGCCAAATGGACACGCACCATTATTCCGATTTGTCGATCGCTCCCAAAGACGAGTCTGATGAATTGGCTCAGACTTCGCCTCTTCTGGATCGTGAACCCATAACAATTCCAACATTGCGTTATGGAAAAAGAAACAGCGATTGGCTGTACCTTGTCCGTGATGAATGCGAGATCCACCCTCAACTAAACCGAAGGATGATAAACGATTAGCTTCCGAAGCACCAATATCAGTAAGGATGAAAAGATGGTCGAATTCAAATGTCATAGAATTATTCATCGAATTGCTCGATCGCTCAAGTAATTTTAATCCCCTGTGATTGCTTTTTTTTCGCTCGCAACGCTGATGCTGCACAGCGTACTGTACCAAAGCCCCAAACCTCTAGTCAGTAAATCTTTCCCAATCTAAAATCTAAAATCTAAAATCTATCGCCCCAACCTTCAAGTTACAACCAGATTGAGGAACCATCCGCCCGCATCCAGCAGTCTCAACATCCAGTTACCGACAATTCTGCTAAAGTCAGGTCATCATCCGGTGCATCTTGTAGAGACGTGATTCGCAGCCTCTGCCCCCAAAGCAGTAAAATCCCATCACATTGTCACCTGCCACCCGATCGGCAGTAAGTTAAAAATTAAGGTAGTTTGAAAATAATCGCCCAAAGTTGAAAGAAGCCTTGACATCTGACCTAAACTCTCTAACTTAGACCCTCTAGCTGCGCTGCCATCCATATTTAAAAGATGCCATGTCAACCTTAGTCATCGTCGAATCTCCGACCAAAGCCCGCACCATCCGCAACTTCCTGCCCTCCACCTACCGTGTAGAGGCATCGATGGGCCATGTCCGCGACCTACCATCCTCCGCCGAAGAAATACCAGAAGCCGTTAAAGGAGAAAAATGGGCGCAATTGGGCGTAAACGTGGAGGCAGACTTTGAACCCCTCTACGTCATCCCGAAAGATAAAAAGAAAATTGTTAAAGAACTCAAAGACGCCCTCAAAGACGCCACAGAACTGATACTAGCCACTGACGAAGACCGAGAAGGCGAAAGCATTTCCTGGCATTTGCTGCAAATCCTCAAACCCAAAGTGCCCATCAAGCGGATGGTGTTTCACGAAATCACCCGCGAAGCAATCCGCGACGCCTTAACCCACTGCCGCGATATCGATAATCGAGTAGTACAAGCCCAAGAAACTCGCCGAATTCTCGATAGACTCGTCGGTTACACACTCTCCCCGTTACTGTGGAAAAAAATCGCTTGGGGTTTGTCCGCTGGTAGAGTGCAGTCAGTCGCAGTCAGGCTTTTGGTGCGCCGGGAACGCGAACGCCGCGCTTTCCGCCAAGGTAGTTACTGGGATTTAAAAGCCCTTTTGGAAAAGGGCAAGATTTCCTTTGATGCCAAACTCGTGACTGTCGGCAATGTGAAAGTTGCAAATGGCAGCGATTTTGATGAAAATACCGGGCAAATTATCGCAGGCCGGCGCGTACTTTTGCTCAACGAAGAACAGGCGCGGGCTTTACTTTCACGCATTCAAAACAAACCCTGGACGGTCGGCAATATCGAAGAACGGCCAGTCACCCGCAAACCGTCGCCGCCGTTTACGACCTCGACTTTGCAGCAGGAAGCTAACCGCAAGCTGCGGCTGGGTGCGCGGGAAACCATGCGAATTGCCCAAGGTCTCTACGAACGCGGTTTTATCACCTATATGCGGACGGATTCGGTGCATTTGTCCGAACAGGCGATCGAAGCGGCGCGCAGTTGCGTGCAAGAACTTTACGGCAGCGAATACCTCAGCCCCCAACCGCGCAAATACACCACGAAAAGCAAAGGCGCGCAGGAAGCCCACGAAGCTATCCGTCCCGCCGGCAGCACTTTTCGGACTCCGCAGCAAACGGGATTGGATGGGATTGATTTCCGCCTCTATGATTTGATTTGGAAGCGGACAGTCGCTTCTCAAATGGCCGATTCCCGCCAAACTCACGTCACTGTATTAACTCAGGTAGAAGATGCCGGTTTCCGTTCCAGCGGCAAACGCATTGATTTTCCCGGCTTTTTGCGCGCCTACGTCGAAGGTTCCGACGATCCGAATGCGGCGTTGGAAGACCAAGAGGTGATTTTGCCGGCGCTGAAGGTGGGGGATAAACCTAATTGTAAGGATTTAGAGGCAGTTGGGCACGAAACTCAACCTCCCGCCCGCTACACGGAAGCTTCTCTGGTCAAAATGCTTGAAAGCGAAGGTGTGGGCCGTCCGAGTACCTATGCGAGTATTATCGGTACAATTGTCGATCGCGGATATGCCAAATTAATAGCTAATGCCCTAATTCCGACATTCACCGCTTTCGCCGTCACGACTTTATTGGAAACACATTTTCCCGATTTAGTAGACACCGGTTTTACTTCCCGAATGGAACAAACCCTCGATGAAATTGCCACCGGCGAGGCGAAATGGCTGCCGTATTTGCAAAAGTTTTATACAGGGGAAACCGGCCTCGCAACCCAAGTTAAAGAACAGGAAAGTCAGATTGATGCGAAAGTTGCCCGAACTGTGGTATTGGAGAATCTCTCTGCTAAAGTTTGCATCGGCAAATTCGGCGCCTACCTGGAATCTGAAAGCGAAGAAGGCTTGGTAAAAGCATCGATTCCCCAAGATTTGACGCCGGCAGATTTAGACCCGGAACAAGTGGAGTTTCTGTTAAAGCAAAAAACCGAAGGCCCGGAAAAATTGGGTCTTCACCCAGAAACCGGGGAACCGATTTATGTGCTGATTGGCAGTTATGGGCCATACGTTCAGTTAGGGGAAGTTTCGGAAACGAACAAGAAACCGAAGCGGGCTTCTTTACCGAAGGGGACGGATAAGGACAGCGTGACGCTGGATATGGCGGTGAGTTTGTTGACTTTACCTCGGTTGTTGGGCACTCACCCGGAGACGGGGGCGAAGGTGCAAGCTAATTTGGGGATGTACGGGCCTTATGTGGTGCACGACCAGGGTAAGGTGGGGAAAGATTATCGATCGATCAAACCGCCGGATGATGTTTTGACTATAGGGCTCGATCGGGCATTAGAGTTATTATCGCAGCCGAAAGCCGCCCGCGGCCGCAGCAAATCAGCCACACCTTTGAAGGAATTGGGCGCGCATCCAGAGTCGGGAGAACCGATCAATGTTTACGATGGCCGCTACGGCCCCTACGTGAAACACGGCGATATCAATGCTTCTTTGTCGAAGGATGAATCTGTGGAGAATTTCACCTTGCAAAGAGCACTGGAATTGTTAGCAACTAAGGAAGCAGCGGGAGGCGGTAAATCTAGCAGCAAGTCGAAGAAGTCTACTAAGACTGCGGCGGCGAAGTCGGAGACTGCAACTGAGAAGACTGCGGCGAAGAAAACTACTGCTAAGAAGACGGCGACTGCGGCGAAGAAAACGACTACTAAGAAGGCGGCGACTGCGACTGCGACGAAGAAGAAGACAACTTGAGTTTAGTGTAGTTTTCACTGATCGAGAAACCCGGACGGTGTAGGGGCGGTGTCCCCGTGCCCGCCCGGTTTTTTTGTTGGTAAAATACTGCACAAATTTAGGTTTGTATTAAAAACTTCAGTCCTTAAAATTCGGCTTGAGTATAGTAGGGCATAAGGTCTCTTGAATGCAATTAAGATATAGACGGCGGCCCATAACGATAGACTCGAATCACTTTTCCCGTCAATGTCTGAGCGATAGATATCGCATCATTAATATTAGCAGTCAGTCTAGCAATATCGTCATCTCGCGTGCAGGCAATAATACCGCAGTGGTCAGGTTGCAGCTTGTGCAGTTGAAAGAAATCGCGTCGGTTGACAGTCAAAACCGCCCGATTTTCAACGATCGCAAATGCTAATACATCCTCATCAGGCAGTCCAGCGTTTCCTGCTTGTTGAACAGTCAAGACATCATGCCCCAAAGAGCGTAGATTTTGCACGACTTGCCGGGGAAAGTGTTCGTCTGCATAGATACGCGCCATAGGTTTATTGGATATTTTCAGGTGTATCTAAAATCTCGTCGGCCTCGTCTTGCAGTCTCATTGCTTCCTCAATTTCGTCAGGGTAAGCTTCAGCATAAGCCCAAACATTTACTAAATCAGCGGCACTCAGATGGGGATAGCAATCTAGGATAAAAGCATCGGTAGCGCCCTCATTGCGATAGCTTGCGAGCAACCAAACGGGAATGCGAGTATTGTCAATACAAGCATCGCCGCCCATCACGCCGGGAGTTTTTGTAATCGGGCGTCCGCTGTTTTTCAGGCTTTGAGTTAAGATGCTGATTGCCTCAGCTTTGTCGATCGGCGTTAAGGCTAAGAGTTGCGCTTCTAATTCTGGGATTGTCATAGAGCTTATTTGATTTATGAATTATGTATGTATTTTATATTGTAGGGCGATATCCCTATTAGTTAGGTTTCTTGCAAAACGTTGTGGATTAATTCTGCTGCTAGCTATAGCTTATAGCGGTGAGTGAGGGCTTCCATGTCAACGGTGACTGCTGAGTGGCGCTTGGGTGCGGGTGTGGCTGGGGGTGCCGCGGGCAATTAGAGAGTTTCGTAGAAATAATCGATTCATCATTCTAGGTGTTGGTGGAGGTAAGGAGGTAACAAAATTGATGGGCGATCGCCATTTTTCCCAATCCCGGACAAAAGAGCGATCGCACGTTTCTCAATACCTCGATGAAAGTGCGATCGCTCTTTTTTACATAATTTGCACTGACGAGCGTATTCATTTGAGTTAAATTAGTCAGTTTGATATCATTTGCCCGATCGATCGCCCAAACCCCATATCCCTGACCTCGCGCTGGTCTAAAATCTCCTCAGCTAGAAAGGCGATATGTGCGATCGACCATTTGTGACTCTCAAACCTTTTAAGGAGAAATGTCTGTGAGCGGATGCCATCCAGCACCAACCCACTGACGCCTGACAGTAACAGCAATAGGATTGTTTAGTTGTAGTGCTGTTACTGTTGCGCGACCGCAATCTGTAAGTCCAATAATTTCTGTAGCGTCTTCACTCCAAGCAAAATTTTGTGACCCTTGTTGAGTGCGCGGATTAAACAACTTAACGTGCTTTTGCGTTACCGGATCGAATGCCTCAGTTTGGGTTCCTTTGTAATTATTGCACAGACTACAAGCCAGCCAGAGATTTTCTTCCTCGTCACTACCGCCAATCGCTTTACGAATAATATGGTCAATTCCCAAAATTCCCAAAACATACATTTGTAAACTGCGACAATAACCGCATCGGTTTTGAGCTTGTGCGCGAACTCTGGATCGCACTTGTTCGGAAATCGCCATTTTCCTTATCCTTTTAATGGTTCGATCAAGCCGCGCCGCACAGCTTCATTTAAGGCTTGAGCTTGTCGCAATAGTCGAGTTTCATATATGTGGATTAATGCCTGCAATTCATCCTGTTCTACAAATGCGATCGTACCGGATTGTTGCAGGGTAAGAGCATCTCAATTAGGCTTGACACAAGGACTCAGAAGAATCTAATGTAGGGTCAATAAAACAAGAAAA
>NZ_JAUBSD010000157.1:0-7848 GCF_036704575.1 Microcoleus sp. K5-D4 | reverse complement strand
CTGGGTAATCACTTCAGGCTTGAATTTTTAAATTTTATCACCATCAATTCTATTTAAAGACCTGCGGAATGTGGGTTGTTCAGTAACCCGCTTTCGCTCCAAGGCGGTGCAAAGATAGCCCACCGTTCTGGGTTTATCTGTGCTAAAATCAACCCCTACAGCATATTGTGGCTCTTAACTTTACTGCGGTTGCCAAACCGGATGGCTAGCATTCAAATCCTGGTCGTTTGTCAATTTAGTCAATGCCGAACCGTCCCGATTAATTACATACAAGTTGCTTTTGTCTCCTTGGATTTCGTTAAATATAAAAGCAATTTGCTGGCTGTCACTAGACAAAGCTAATTCTGAAATTCCCGACGGTTTTAGCCGGGTAGCTAGTTGATTTAGCTGCTTTCCGTCAGCATTGATTGTGTAGAGTTTTTGATTGTTGAACTCTCCAGCGACGAAAGTAATAAATTTGCCATCAGGCGACCACGAAAGTTCGCCGTAGTTTCTGGGTTTTTGGGTGAGGTTGTTGGCTGTCCCCCGGTTAATGTCGAGCAGGTAGATATCTTGCTGTTCGCCTGATGAATCGCCAGGTTTATTGTAATAGTAAGCAATGCGGTTGCTGTCGGGCGACCAAAATAGTTTGACGTTGTAAACCTCATTTTGCGGGTTGTTGGTCAAATTCTTGATGTTGGTTCCGTCGGCATTAATTGTGTAAATTTGCTGTTTCGGATACGCGCCGAACAGGAAAGCAATTTTTGTGCGATCGGGCGACCAAACAAGTTCACTTCCGCCGGATACATATTCGCCGGGACTGTTAGTTAGTTTGGTCATTTCCGAACCGTCGGCATTCATTTTGTAGATATTTCTATCCTTGACAAATGCTACCTGCTGGCCGTCCGGCGAAAGGTAAAATTCTGAGGAAATTTCGGTTTTAGGTGGCTCCCCTCCTACTTCCAAATTCCTAACTAATTTAGTTGCTAGGATGCCAGAAGTGTCGCTTGTATAAAGTGATTGACTGCCGGGAGTATCAGAGGTAAAACCGTCGCAAGAACGGGCAAAAAGAAGTTTCTGGCTGTTGGAAAACCAAGCTATTTCAAAATTAGCTGCTTTGCAAGCATCCCCAGCAAACTGTTTAGTTAGTTGAGAACCGTCAGCATTGACTGTATAGATGTCAGTATATCCGCTAACAAAAGCGAGTCGCTGGCCGTTGGGCGACCAAACTAGGGGAGGGCTAACATCTATATTGGGTGCAAGTTCGCGGCGGGAGGAACCGTCAGCATTGACCGCAAATAAATTGGATCTGGTCTCGCTGCCGCGCATCTGGAGGGCGGTAAACGCTAGTATCCTTGGTTTTTGGGCTGCGGTTGGGGGAGGGCTGTGAAGGCTCAAAAACAAGCTGATTAAGAGTGTTAGGGAGATGAGGGCGATCGAACTAAGTCGCAATAATTTATTCAAAAGCATTTTGTCAATATCATCTCCTTACTTTTAAATTTTCACAGTCTTCAGTCCTCATATCTCCGACTTCTTAAAGTCCTGCGGGGATATGGCAAATTCTAACTCCAAGCTATTACCAATGCCCAATTCGCAATGCCCGATTCAAAGTGTTTGTCTGTCGATATGTCTCGATAGCCTCAAACTCTGTTTAATTCTGCCAATAATTAGCTCGAACATTTTTTTGCGCGACGGATTCTTGCTGCTGGGTGGCATCCCTAACTCGCAACACATCAAGTTCAAGTCACTTGCACTCATGGCCAACAATTTTTGCCTCACCTCTTCTTCATTACCCTTCTTAGCTTGTAAACGCAGTTCTTCATAAACTTCTAGAACATTAGCCGCCGATAAATTAACAGGTTTATTAACATCAGCACCCTTGGGAATATCCGAAGTTTTTGAGCCAGCAGAAATCACTCCCCGCTTGACTTGAGTTTCAAGCCTGGTTAATTTTCGAGCAACGTCCCGCAAGATTTCCTTAAGTTCGCCAATTTCCTCAACTAAACCCCCGTTTTCTTGTTCGGAAGCAGCCAAAATTTCTTTTTTACTCATTTCAGATACTCCTCACACTCGCGCCATAGTTTTTCAAATTCTCTAACTAATTCTCGCGGCAGTTCTCCCTCATTTATCGCCCGTTTTAGCCCGACGCTTTCCCGAATTGTAGATTCTAAAAATCTAACTTCTATGTTATTATCTTTTGATATCTCATCGCAAAGTCTCTTTACTTCTCTCATGTAAAACTGAACTTCATTTGTCAGCAATCCTCCATAGGTTTTAGCTTTATTCATAAAGACTGCTATCTTAGGAAACGGATAAGGCTCAATCCGTTTCTGGAGCGAGTTTAAAACTAAACTCAATCCCCTAGAACCAAAATAATCGGGATTGACGGGAATTAATATTAAGTCGCAGCAAGAGAGTACGCTGTAGGTGAGGAGACTGAAGGAAGGCGAACAGTCAAAAAGCATCAAATCGTATTTGGGGAGATTGGCAGAGTTGGCGATTTTACCGATGAATCTGCGGATGAAGTCTTTAACACTTTTCCCCTCAAATCCATCGATATCCAACCAATACAATTCTTCAACAGAAGGGACAAAATGCAATTGTTCGTCAATCTGATAAATGGTATCGAAACCAACGGGAAATTTAAAATTCTGTCCAGCTTTTTTAAAGACTTCTAGAGCGTCGTAAATTGTAAGTCTATGCTTGAGAGATTTTTCGTACCACTTACCAAACTTGTCATCTAAATGACCTGTATTTTCGTTAAGTCCGATCGCCTCTGTGAGCGACATTTGCGGATCTAAGTCTAACATCAAGACTTCTAAGTCTGTTCCTTGGGATATAATATTTCCCAGACTCCAAGTGACGGTAGTCTTTCCGACACCGCCTTTGAAGTTGATTACGGCTATTGATTTAGGACTCATGGCTGGCTTTGTTTGGATTTTGCTCAAATATAAATTAAAACATATTGTGGCGGTTAGTCGATCGCGCGATCGCACCTGAGCAGCCCGATATGCCAATTGACATGAAAAGCAGGCTATGATATAGAAATAAATAATAAAAAAATCAAATTATTAGCCATCCAAAAGGTAAACTAAAACAGATATATTCTAGATTTAATGAAAAGGAACACCGCGACCCAATTCTCGATCGACTTAATGTTGAAAAGGTTTTATCTAATCCGAATACTTGTGCTTCTCTGAGAACCTTATTTGCATGGTGTTTAAATTTGGGGGAAATACCTACCGATAAATATCAGCTTTCAAGCGTAAAATTAAGTAAAATAACCAAATCACAATTAAATAAGTAGTTGGACAGAATTAATTACACAAAATAGAATCTGAAATTCTCTTCCTGTGAGCCTTACAAAATTATATCTGTGTAAATATTTCTGTCCATGTACTTAATATATACTTTTTTAAGTTCTGGCAGGTTTTTACGGTCGATAGAAAGTAAGGTGCGCCGAAGAGCACCTTACAAGTTTTTTTAGCGTTTCACCAGTAAGGTGCGCCGAAGAGCACCCTACAAGTTGTTTTAGCGTTTGACCAACTTCTTAGACACCTTCCGCAAGCGAATTGATTTTGGTGTTACTTCCACCAATTCATCCTGGCCGATGTACTCCAAAGCGCGTTCCAAACTCATATCAACTGGTGCTTGCAATTGCGCCAATTCTTCACCGCCAGATGCGCGGTGGTTTGTCAACTGCTTCGACTTGCAAATATTCAGCTCCATGTCTTCATCTCGGTTGTTTTCTCCGATAATCATCCCTCTGTAAACCTTGGTTCCGGGGGTAATGAAAAATACGCCACGGTCTTCAGCATTTTTCAGTGAATAAGTAGTTGCAATTCCTTCTTCAAAGGAAATCAATACTCCGTTGCGACGGGCGATAATTTCTCCACCGAGGGGGCGATAGTCGAGGAAGCTGTGGTTCATAATTCCAGCGCCGCGAGTCAAGCGCATAAACTCGCCTCGGAATCCAATCAAACCGCGAGCGGGGACTGAAAATTCGATTTGGGTGCGACCGGTGCTGCTGACGTGCATATCTTGCATTTCTGCTTTCCGCTGACCGAGGCGTTCGATGCAGCCGCCGACTGCTTCTTCGGGTACGTCTAACACCAAACATTCAAAGGGTTCGCAGGGACGACCGCCGATTTCGCGGTAGATTACTTGCGGCTGGGATACTTGGAATTCGTATCCTTCGCGACGCATATTTTCGATCAGGATTCCGAGGTGGAGTTCGCCGCGGCCGGATACGAGGAATTTGTCGGGAGATTCGGTTTCTTCGACGCGCAAGGCGACGTTGGTTTGGAGTTCTCGCATTAGCCGATCGCGAATTTGACGCGATGTTACTAAACTACCTTCTTGACCGCAGAACGGCGAATCGTTCACAGAGAAAGTCATCTGCAAAGTTGGTTCGTCTACTTTGATTAAAGGCAGTGCTTGCGGGTCGTTGGGACAGGTAATTGTCTCGCCAATATACGCATCAGCAAAACCAGCAACGGCGACAAGATTACCAGCAGAAGATTCTGGGATATCAATCCGCTTCAGGCCTTCAAAGCCCATCAATTTGGTAATTTTTGATTTGACAATCGCGCCGCTTTCGGTGATTAAGACTGCTTGTTGACCGATTCTAATCGTGCCGTTGTGGATGCGGCCGATGACGATACGACCGACGTATTCTGAGTAATCTAAGGTGGTTACTTGCAGTTGTAGTGGCTTGTTGGGGTCGCCTACGGGGGGTGGTACGTGGTCGAGAATTTCTTCAAAGAGGGGCTTCATATCGACCCCTTCGTCTTCGAGGTGTTTTTTGGCGTAACCGCTTAAGCCGGAACCGAAGAGATAGGGAAATTCGCACTGATCGTCGTCAGCACCTAGTTCGAGGAACAGATCCAAAACTTTATCGACGGCTTTGTGGGGGTCGGCTCGCTCGCGATCGATCTTATTCACAAAGACGATCGGGCGCAGTCCTTTTTCTAGGGCTTTTTTGAGCACGAACCGCGTTTGCGGCATCGGGCCTTCGTTGGCGTCTACGATCAGCAGACAGCCGTCAACCATGCCGAGAACTCGTTCGACTTCCCCGCCGAAGTCCGCGTGTCCGGGGGTATCGACGATGTTGATCAGGGTTTCTCCGTACCTGACGGCGGTGTTTTTGGAAAGGATGGTAATGCCACGTTCGCGCTCGATGTCGTTGGAGTCCATGACGCAATCTGGGATTTCTTCCCCTTCGCGGAAGATCCCGGACTGTCTGAGGAGAGCGTCCACAAGGGTGGTTTTGCCGTGATCGACGTGAGCAATGATGGCGACGTTGCGAATGGGAAGACTCATAATGCGTCTGGAGCGTTAAACGGATCTAACTAAAGATTTCTTAATAATTGTAGCGCATGAAGTCAAGGGGCGATCGGGCGCGACTGCCAGATTGGAGTGCGATCGTCGGTAGAATCAAGATTATGGAAGCGCAACCGAGAGAAATGGAGCGTTACACCACGCCTGACGGCAGAGTTTCTTTCGATCGGTAATTTTGAGTTGGCCCAGGTGAAGAAGCTTGGATAGGGGACGATCGCCCGTATTAAGATGAGGGTGCAAGTACGATCGACTTTATGGAAGTACAACCGAGGGAAATTAGACGTTATATTACCCCAGACGGTAGAAATCCTTTCGCAGAGTGGCTTAGTTCCCTGCGAGATTTGAATGCGGTAGTTAAAATTGAGCAAAGGCTTGACCGAGTTCGCTTAGGGAATTTAGGAAACAGCAAGTCTGTTGGGGAAGGAGTCTGCGAATTAAAAATTGATTTTGGGCCGGGGTATCGCGTGTACTTCGGACAATTGGGGTCAACAATAGTTCTTCTTCTCTGCGGTGGGGATAAAAGCACTCAAGAACAAGATATCCGCAAAGCTAAGGAGTATTGGAAAGAATATGGAGAACGCGAAAATGCCAACGAGCGATAGTTACCAGGGCTATCTGATAGAAGCGCTCAAGGATAAAATACACGCTGCGGCTTATCTAACAGCGCATTTGGAAGACGAAGAGCCTGAACCTGGTTTGCTGGAACTCGGACTTAGCAATGTATTTGAGGCTCTTGGCGAACCAAATATGTCTGCAGAGGATGCTAAATTGCATTTGGAAAAATTAGATATTTTGTTGTCGGGAGAAGGAAGTGGGACAATTTATGCTTTGGCAAGTTGGCTGAAAGCTCTGGGATTGAAGTTATCTGTTGCGGTTGATGAAGGGGATAAAGGGGAAGAGAAAGATTCTGTTGGTGGTGCTGAATTGGCGGAAGTGGGTAATGTTTGATGAGGGGCCAATTTCTCAAACATGGCTTTTTAAGTTTTTTTGATTTTAGGGGAGCACTATGTCAGAAACCGAACTAGATTTAGTATCAATAGCCACGAGAGTATTGCAGCTTGAAGAAGAGCAAGTTATTCTGAAAAAATATCTAGCCAAACTTAAGAGGCAGTTAGAGGCACAGGAACAGCGATTTAACGATCGCCCTGAACCGCAAATGCTAGAAAGTTTGACTGCTGAAATTGCGTCCCTGCAACAGCCGTGTGATTTGGGAAATGGCGATATGTCTGTCATTGCCGATCGACCGATCGAGCTTGACACCGAGACAGAAAAGCAAAAGTCAGACTTTCAGTATCAGTTAGTATGCGATCGTCCCAACAGTCGCGCTGTCTTGATGGAAGCTTTATCACTAGCTCAAGAGCGGCTGATTATTGTTTGCCCTTGGCTCAATTGTAACAGCATTAATGATGAATTGCTGCAAAAATTTAGAGAGTGTTTGAACCGAGGATGTTTGATAAATATTGGGTGGGGTTATCTGGGAGACAGGCAAAATATCGGCAAGGGATGGCGCTACAATGCTTTGGCAGATTTGCAAGAATTAGCAAGCGAATATCCCGATCAATTTTGTCTCTCTTTATTGGGAACTCACGAAAACTTTTTAGTCTGTGATTCTAGTTTTGCCATGTTGGGTAGCTATAATTTTCTGACTAACAGCGATGAAAGTGCAGAAAAAGAAGTGGGGATTCGCACGAATGACTGCCAAATTGTCAAGCAATTAATTGAGAGATTTGACAGCAGCGAAGTATTAAATGAGGAGGAGATAGAAAGGCGGTTTTTAGCGAGTTCGGATTCCATCGATCGAGCTGATTATTTGGAAGGATTAGCAGCGGATGGTGAAGATATTGCTTTAGAGGATAGCGGTGAGGAGCAGGGTAAGCTCATCTAATTTGGTATAATATGAACTTGACAAAGTTAACAAAATAAGCATAAGAGACTGTGTAGGCAGCATACTTGACTCCTAACACAGATCAGTGAGATGACAGTAATACTGTAGTTGAAAATCTCAAAAAATACCCTATATGTCTCAAGGCTTTAACAAGAAAAATGCCGATGCTCAGAAAAATTCTCATTCTGAGATAAAACTAACAGAAGTGGCAGATATCGGGTGTATTCAAAAAAGTTTAGTTCACCACTTCCCAGAGATCAAAGATCCCAGAGTAGAGAGAACTAAGAAACATCAACTCACAGATATCTTAGTAATTGCGATTTTAGCAGTAATTGCTGGAGCGCAAGGATGGGAAGACATGGAAAATTATGGCATTAGCAAAAAGCAGTGGTTAGAAAAGTTTTTGGCATTACCTCACGGTATTCCCTCGGATGACACCTTTCGTCGGGTATTCGAGTTCATTAACCCAGAAGAATTGAATCGTTGTTTTCTTCAATGGGTAGAA
Source organism: Microcoleus sp. K5-D4 (assembly GCF_036704575.1). Classification (NCBI taxonomy): domain Bacteria; kingdom Bacillati; phylum Cyanobacteriota; class Cyanophyceae; order Oscillatoriales; family Microcoleaceae; genus Microcoleus; species Microcoleus sp. K5-D4. The sequence goes on along the minus strand of NZ_JAUBSD010000157.1, from coordinate 139 downwards.
ACCCTTGTCACCAAGATGGGAGGAGAAATAATCCCCATAGATGGGAAGACAATTAGGGGTTCATATGACCGAAATCAAGGGAAATCAGCACTCCATCTCATTAGTGCCTGGTCGAGTGAGCAACGTCTAGTCTTGGGAC
>NZ_JAUBSD010000156.1:0-8174 GCF_036704575.1 Microcoleus sp. K5-D4 | reverse complement strand
GCAGCTTTTATCAACAAGGTATGCGGGCCGCAACCCTTATACAGTCTATCTCGTAGACCTCTTTGTCACCCCCCCAGAATTTCTCCATGCGCTTCCCTCTCTATCCCTTGTTAAGCCCATGAGTAACCTTTCAAACATCCAACCAGCAGAGGGCGATCGCGGGAATTACTGGTTAAGTCAGCTCAGTCTGCGGTTATGCGTTTAGTGGGGTTCCCGCCGTCGGAGTCAAAGCAGGCTTTGACTAAGTTGGCTGATTATGTTTTTAGTCAAGTTTATTAGGTGCGATCGCGCAGTTTTAGGGAAGATAATCAAATTGTGGTTTACATCTTACCTAAAAAGTTTTATATCAATTAATTGGAGGTATTTACGATGTCTTTTTGGTTCTTATACGACAATCCCGAAAAATTAGAATTAGAAAAGGACAACTTAGACAACGAACTCAAGTTTTTATTAGATTCAGATAAATTTTCTTGGGATAAAATTTATCTGTTTTCTGCTTTTGTTCGTAATCCTGCTGGGGTGGAACAAGTAAAAAAGATTCTTGAACACCGTTCTTTAAATAAAAATACGGAAGTTGTGATTGCTATCGGAACAAAAAATTATTTTAATAAACCTAGTGATATTCAAGAAATATTAACTTTATCCAAATCCCCGGAAAACAAGACTAACTTTGTCAAATTTATATGCCCGAAAACTATTAATGATGAATCTCCTATAAATGAGAATTTTCATATCAAAGCCTATTGTTTTTTAGGTAGTATGAAAGGGAAAGGTTCTAAGATAGGTTTTTCGATTATAGGGTCATCTAATCTAACCAAGGCAGGTCTTGAAGGTAAGGGAGAATTATGTATTAGTATCCGCAACTTAAATTTAACAAAAGAATTGATTTATCGTTTGTCAAACAAATATATTAGTAAATCGCCTCATATTAGTAAATCACCTCCGTGGGATCAAGAAATAATTGAGGAGTATGCAAGAGAAAAATATAATAAAGAACAGTCTCGTCAAGATCAAGATGAAGTTCTCCAACTGTCTAAAGAAAACTCTACGCCTGTAAATCAATCTGAACCGAGACCAGGTAAATTCATTAAACTAGGTGTCCTGACTGATAGTGTTCTTCTTGCCAAGGCAACTACCCTCGTTAATGGTAGGGATATGGGTTGTTTCCACTCGATTCAAACTATAGATGAAGAGAAAAATGATGTTCCTAAAAATTATTTATGTCTCTTATCTTCAACAGAAAACAAGATATTCAGGATTGTTGAAATCGGGGATCACAGTTCCTATCAAGAAAACCCAGAAGGATGTTTTGTAACATATAAAGAAAATGTAACTTATGAGCTTTCTGATGATATTCTTGAAATCCTTGCAAATGAAAAGTATAAAATAATATCTGATGCTCAGGATATGGAGGAATTACGTTATAAAACTCTAAAGGATTTAGAAGAAGAAGTTAAGGAATATCAGGAATATCAGAAAATGCTCGACGATCCGAAATATCAAAAATGGCTAGAAAAAGGTAAGAAGAAGATGCAGAAGATGCAATCAGAAATTACAGAAATTAACAGAATATTAGAATTAGAAATTGCTCCCAGTTTAATGAAGGAACAGATAAAAAAAATCCTTCAATCCATTTAATGCGCGACCATTGTGTTCTCAATGTCAACAGTCTGGATGCTGGTGCTACAAGCGCGACAGTAAAAAATCAGATCAACAATTCGATTAGACGAGGCGGACAAGCTAGGGATATAATTATAGATGCTAGGGCGTCTGGGTTGATAGAAGCTGAGGCGGAACGAGGTTTGCAGAGGGCGAAAAATATTACACGCGGAAAAATTGATAGCGTCCGAATTATTGGCGATAGCTATGACATCACTTTTACTGAGTTTCAATAAAGGAGGTTTTTATGTCTCGCACATTAGATATTTTTCTAGACTTTCCGCAGGAAATCGAACAGTTAGTTAAAGAATTAGAGTTTATATTAGCTATAAAATTTGAGCTTTTTTCTGATGGTACTGACAACTGGTATGAGTTTCGCAACTCCACAATCTCTCTTACTTTAGGAAAGCATGATTTTGAAAATGATCGAGATATCAAATTTGAAGAATACCCTTACAACCTATCAATCAGAGCGCTGAAAATCTCGAATGAACTTGATAGAAAAAAGTGGCGATATGAGTTTGCTAGTTATGTTCTCCACAAGTTGAAAACTACCGAAAGGTATCGTTTAATGCTGGTGGATGACTTACAAGTGAAGTTAGAGGAGTTTGCGCCATTGGTGAAGGTTTGATCGAACATCATACAGGCAAGTTCTGAAACCGATTTGTAAAAACGAGGAAATGACTATGGTCACTGCTACTGCTGTACAGGATAATTTTACTTTAGAAGAGTTCATCACCGAGCCGCCCGACAACATGGAATTGGTAGACGGACAACTCGTGGAGAAAAATGGCATGACACTAAAGACGGGTAAAATTCAGTCAAGGCTAAGTCGTTACTGGGGAGATTACAAAGATTCTAGCGGACAAGGAGGAGAAGCTTATGTCGAGGTTCCTTGCCGCACTAACCGACAAATTCGCCGCCCCGATGTCGCCTATCTCACACCCGAATTAGTTGCACAATTTGGCAATCTTGCCACTTTACCCCAAAGTTTCCCCTTAATTGCCGAAATAGTTTCACCCACCGATATCGCTGAAGATGTCTTTCTCAAAGCACAGGAATATTTAGAATCTAGCTGTCAGGAAGTCTGGCTAGTTTTTCCCGAAAGTCGTTTAATATTTGTGATAACTCAAAATCAAATATTGACATTTAGATCCGGCGATACCGCCAGCACCCAACAAATCCTGATCGGTTTTAGCATCGAAGTCGATGGATTGCTAGGTTAAACTAAATTATGAAATCCGAAACTCAGTAGGTTGGGTTGAGTTTACGAAACCCAACAATTTCTGGGATTTGTTGGGCGGAGCATTTAGCGGAGGGTTCGCTGTCGCGGTTCCTGAGCGGAGTCGAAGGGCTACGCAACCTACTACTACAATATTCTTAGGTTGATGACCAAGAAATGGAGTCAAACAAAATGACAACTATCCAATCAATAACAACTGCAATAACATCTCTTTATGAACGGGATTTTTATCTGTGGTTACAGACAACAATCAACTTATTAAAAGAGGGAAAGTTTTCTGAAATAGATTTAGAGAACTTACTAGAGGAACTGGAAAGTATGGGGAGAAGCGATAAGAATACTTTAAAAAGTAATTTAAGGGTACTTTTAATGCACTTACTTAAGTATAAATATCAGCCAGAAAAACGAACAAATAGTTGGCATTACACTATTATAGAACATCGTAAACGCATCCGAGATACCTTCAAAACCAGTCCGAGTTTATATCGTTTTTTTGAAGAGATTTTTAATGAATCTTATCAAGATGCCAGAGAACTAGCCGCCGGTGAAATCGGTTTATCTATTCAGATATTTCCCCCAGAGTCTCCATTTACTGGAGAAGAAGTTCTTAATCCTGATTTTTTACCGCCTGACAGCGAGCAGCCTGAAAATCCTGAAAATATTGAATAATTAAATCAGATATCCTTTCCAGTGGTTCTGAAATCAAATTGCTACAATATATTTAATACTCCCCTGTCCTCCTCAGCTCGGACTTGGTTTATAGAGCCTCCGAATTCTATTCGGTGGTATTTAATCCAGATTCGATATCCCACCCTTATCGGAGCAAACCGCCATGTCAGACGACTTTTCCTTAGACGAACTTTTAAATAGAAGTTACTACGCCTTCAAAGAAGCAGAAAACCAAGTGGGACAGTGCAATGTTTTAGTCATCGGCAAAACCGGCGTCGGCAAAAGTACCCTAATAAATTCCGTTTTTCGCCAACGCTTAGCAGAAACCGGAGTCGGCCGCCCCATCACTCAAGGCATTCGCCAATATACCAAACCGAATTGCCCAATTACAGTCTACGATACTCCCGGACTCGAACTCAATGCCGAACAAATTAAAGTTATTCAATTAAACGTTGCTAAACTGATTGAAGACCAAAGACTCCTGCACCCAAAAGAACACATTCACGTCATCTGGTACTGCATCAATCACAGCGCCAATAGAATAGAATCTGTGGAGGAAAGCTGGCTAAAAGAAATGGAAGTCAAAGATGTACCAGTGATTTTAGTTTTGACTCAAACTACATCTAAAAAGCCCAGCGAGTTTTTCAAGCAACTGGAACACATGAATTTGCCAGTCAGTCAAATCATCCCCGTCATGGCTGAGCCGGAAGAAATTGATGAGGATTATACCGTAAAATCTCACGGTTTAGATAAGTTGGTAGATGCAACGTTTCAACTGCTGCCGGAAGTAGCTAAAAAAGCTTTTGTTAAAGAACAAATTGCAAATATTGCGCTCAAATCCGATATGGCATTTAAGTATCTAAGTGCTTATGTTGCAGGTTCGGCAATTGTCGGTGCGACTCCTGTACCCTTTGCTGATGCGCCGATTTTGATGACGATGCAAACGGCAATGATTGCTAATATTACTGTAATTTTTGGAATGCCCTTTGATAAGGGGTTTATTTCGGCGATGCTATCTGCTATTAGCGGCACAGGCGGGGTTACTGCTGTTGGCAGAAGTATTGTTACTAATTTGATTAAAATGATTCCTGGTGCGGGTACTGTTGTCGGCGGTGCTATCTCCGGTGCAACCGCAGCAACTCTCACGCTTGCCCTCGGTTTGGCTTACATTGAAGTGCTTAAAGCTTATATGAAAGCTCAAGTTAATGGGGAACAACTTTCTTTGCAGCAGTTGACAAAGATGTTTGTGGATTTGTATAAGGATTATGCAACTTCGGGGCGCAAAACTTTGAAGGATGAGAAACAGGATCAACCTAAACCTCCCAATCAAATTAATATTGAGTAAATTGGGCATTGGGTATGGGCATGGGGCATAGGGCATAGGTTATTTGTTAGTTCCAATTCCCAATTCCCCATTACCAATTGATTGCTACAATATGAGTGAATTCTGCAAAAGGGAGTAAATGGCTATGGTAATGGCTGCCGTTTTATCAGAAAATGTTTCTCTAGAAGACTTTATAGCCAGTCCCACCGACGATATGGAATGGGTGGACGGGCAAATCTCGGAGAAAAATGGCATGACAGTAAAACACAGTCGAATCCAATCAAGACTAGATCGTGCTTGGGGAAATTACAAAGATTCTAGCGGACAAGGCGGCGAAGTGTATACAGAAGTTCCTTGCCGTACTGACAGGCGAGTGCGCCGTCCTGATGTAGCTTATCTGACTCCTGAACTTGTTGCTGAATATGGCGATGTTCCCACTTTGCCTCAAAGTCCGCCGTTAATTGCAGAAATAGTTTCTCCTACTGATATTGCGGAAGAAATATTTCTAAAAGCACAAGAATATTTAGATTCAGGTTGTCTAGAAGCTTGGATTGTTTTTCCAGAAAGTCGCTGGATATTGATCATGACTCAAACTCAAAAGTTAACTTTTAACCTGGGTTCTACAGTCAGCACTCAATTAGTGCTACCGGGTTTTAGTGTTGCGGTTGATGACTTGTTGGCTTGAAGGCAAAAAATTAATTAGGTATAAGTGCTTTGTGGCAGAGTTCCGCCGTGACGATTGTAATAATTTGTGAAAAAGTCATTGACAAAATGCCGCTTGCTCGCCCAGCCAATTAATAAAAAAAATTATCAATAAAAAATGTAGTTGTAAAATTGCACAAAAGCACAAACAGCGGTAAAATACTGATTGCTTTGTTTCCAAATCTAGCGTAAATTCCAATTGGGGAATTAAAACCAATAATTGAAATATGTCTAAGACTTACACTGTTGAATTGATCCACCAAGGCTCTACCTATACCGTAGAAGTACCCGAAGATAAACAAATTCTCCGCGCCGCTAATGACGCCGGCATTGAGTTGCCGAGTTCTTGCAATGCGGGGGTTTGTACTACTTGCGCTGGTAAAATTATTGAAGGGAAGGTCGATCAAGCTGATGGTATGGGCGTTAGTCCCGATCTTCAGGCAGAAGGTTATGTGTTGCTGTGTGTTGCTTATCCCCGATCGAACTTGAAGATAGAAACAGAAAAAGAAGACATTGTGTACGATCGCCAATTCGGTAAATCCTAGGACTAAGCTAAAATTTACCTAAGTACCGTTAGCGGTAAAACCACTATGGATCGCCCTATGACCACCCATTTCATTTCCGCAGAAGTTGACCTCCACGAGACTGCCGAGCAACTGCACTCGGCTATTGAAATTGAACTGCAAAAGTACGGCGAACCCCTGCGGTGGGCAGTCACAGATGTGGATGTCGATCGGCAAAAGGCTGTGGTAGAAGGCTACGTGCTCGTGGAAGCATCCCCCGCAACACCGTGAACCCCCGCCCTTTGACAGTGGTTTTGATAGTCCCCACAGGCGTTGGAGCCTCGATTGGTGGGTTTGCAGGAGATGCGCTGCCGGTGGCTAGGGCGATCGCCCAAATTTCAGACACCCTGATCACTCACCCCAACGTCCTCAACGGCGCTCAACTTTATTGGCCGATACCTAACGCTCTCTACGTTGAAGGTTACGCCCTTGACAAATTTGCTGCCGGATGCTGGGGACTGCAACCAGTACATCAAAATCGCATCGGCTTAATCCTAGATTCCGCGATCGAACCAGACTTGCAGTTGCGGCACTTGCAAGTGGCTGATGCAGCGAGAGCTACATTGGGCTTGAATATAACAGATTGTGTTTTAACCGATCGCCCTCTGCAAGTAGAATTGCGTATTTCTGAATCAGGGGCATCCTGGGGGACGATCGGCAATCCCGACAGTTTATTGCGCGCTGCAGAAAAATTAATCGAACAAGCAAGAGTAGAAGCGATCGCAGTTGTAGCCAGATTTCCCGACGATGAAGGCAGCCTCGCCCTCGAAAACTACCGCCGCGGCAAAGGAGTTGACCCCCTCGCAGGCGCGGAAGCTGTCATCAGCCACCTCATCGTCAGGACGTTTAAAATCCCCTGCGCCCACGCCCCCGCGCTGTCCCCACTTCCCCTCGATCCGCACCTGTCCCCGCGATCGGCTGCTGAGGAAATCGGCTATACTTTCCTACCTTGCGTGCTTGCCGGCCTCAGCAAAGCTCCCCAATTGGTAGCGCCAGAAAGCCAGCAGCACAATCAATTATCAATTACCGCCGATCGAGTCGATGCGGTGGTAATACCCGCCACAGCCTGCGGCGGCAGTGCTATTCTGAGTTTGAGTGGGCGATCGTCCGTACAAATCATCGCTGTGGGCGACAACAAAACCCAGATGCAGGCGACTCCAGAAAAACTCGGAATCAAAGCTTTGCAGGTAAACTCATATTTAGAGGCGATCGGAGTTTTGGTCGCTTTGCGGGCCGGCATCAGTCCAGCTTCCTTGGGTGCAGACATCTCCTCCCTGCGTTGTTTGTCTGACTCAACAAAACAAATCTCAAATCTCAAACCTCAAATCTAAAAGTGATTAAGTGGCAGAAAAACTTCCCGGAAATCCTGAAATTGAACCCTTGACGCGCACCCAAGTTTTAATAGCAATGGGCGTGACAGCAATTATGTTGCTGGCGGTAGCTAAATTGTGGTTGCTATTTGGATCGGTATCGCTTTTGCCAGTCAAATTGATAGGAATCGACTTGCTCAAAGGATGTGCGATCGGACTGGCAATTACAGGCGGTAGTGCGATCGTTTATCACCTTTGGCCGGGTTATCGCCGGAGTGCAGACGTTTACTTGGAAGTAGTGCTCAAACCTTTGTTTTGGCCAGATTTAATTTGGCTGGGACTGCTGCCGGGACTTAGCGAAGAATTGCTATTTCGAGGCGTGATGCTGTCTGCTTTAGGATTGAATGTTACCGGTTTAGTTTTATCGAGTTTTTGTTTCGGTATTCTGCACTTGGGAGGCATGGATCAGTGGCCTTATGCTGTTTGGGCAACGGCTGTCGGATTGCTGTTGGGTTACAGTGTTTTAGCGACTGGGAATTTGTTAGTGCCAATTACTGCTCATATCTGCACGAATTTGATTTCTAGCTGTGTTTGGAAGTGGGAACACAATGCGGTGAAGCGGTAGGATAAGTAGGTAGGCGGGAAAAAACATATTTATGTAACAAAACATTAAGCAGCATAATTGGAGTTAAACTTAAGGCGTT
>NZ_JAUBSD010000155.1:0-8183 GCF_036704575.1 Microcoleus sp. K5-D4 | reverse complement strand
GATTTTAAATCACCCTAACCTTCCTTCAGTCTTGTCTTATGGTACTTTGGCTGCTTAAAAACTGTCCGGACTATTGAAGTAATTATTTCCACATCAGCACTAGAAGCGGGTTTGGATTTACCGGAATTGGATTGCTGTTTGGTGAAGGGATATCCCGGTTCTATTATGTCCTTTCGTCAACGCCTGGGACGTGCCGGGAGAATCAATCCGGGATTAGTAATCTTTTTGCCAGTTGCCCAAAGTTCCTTAGACTACTATTACGGTAAGCATCCCAACCAATTGCTATCAGGAGAAGTAGAAAGCGCCGCATTTAATCCCAATTATCCCACCATTGTGAGCAAACACATTGAATGTTGCTGCGTCGAAAGCGGTTTGCCTGCTGTTGAAGTAGAAAGCCGATTTGATGCTGTGGGAGGTGCCGTTGCGGAGGAACTGCTGGATCAAGATAGACTCTTCCTATCTCCCAATAGTACGCTCCGAGGGTGGGGAGAACCTCATGGGCGAGTCAATATTAGAGGCAACGCTATAGATGCTGTTGAATTAATTGATGAGAATACGGGAGAATCCTTTGAAGAAATGTCGCGCGACATTGCCTATCGAGAAGTCTTTGCCGGTGCAATTTATACGGCTTTTGACGAAAGCAACCGTTTAGTTACTTATCGGTGTCAGAGCCTAGATATCGACCAGAACAAAGCAATCCTCCAACCCTTTGAAGAAGACCCCAGCTTGTTTACAGAACCTGATTTAGACCTGCAAATCAAACTTTTAGAAAACCTAGAAGAGCCCCGCATTATCCCTACCAGCTTACCAGAAGCAAGGTTGAGGTTAACTTTGGGATGGGGCGAGATTACATCAGAAGTAACGGGCTACAAACTTTGTAAAATAGAATACCGACCAACTTGCACTAATGTCAAATGTCGCCACCACCAACAGCCCCTTGAAGGTAAAATATGTACGTCTTGTGGTCGGAATTTGAAATCGATTGAAATGAATACACTTATTAAATCAGTCTCGTTCAATCCGCCCTATCAAATACAGTACCAAGCTCCCGTTGTTAAAGTCGAAGTAAATCCGCCTCTGATTGCTGCAATTACAGGTGAAGTTGACCGCCACAAAGCTAGTGCAAGAACTCAATATGGAAATGATATTCCTCAAGAGTTAAAGGGTTTGTTTGGGGGCAATGCAGTTATGGTTGCCCTGCACAGTATGGCTCATCAAATTCAATTAGCAGTTCCCCTCGTCGTGCTTTCATCTACTCGCGATGTGAACTGTACAGTAGAACGAGATGATTCGGGTATAGTTGCTTACCTTTTTGATACCACAGATGGGGGAAATGGAGCATCTGAAGAAATTGGGAAGCAGCTACCGTTATTTGCTGCTAAAGCCATGTCTCTTGCCTTAACTTGCGAATGCTCTGACGGATGCCCTAAATGCTTGATTCAGCTTGGTTGTCCTCAGCAAAATCAGGGACTGCACAAGAAAGTTGGTTTGTTTCTGCTAGAAGCAATAGCTACAAATTCTTTAACTTAACAGTCGATAAATTGTCCCGTCCCTATTCCCCAGAAGAATCGATGATATCCCAATCAATATCATCATCAGGGAACAGAGATAACTGCCCTGGAGATACGTTAGACTGACCCCTATTGTGGTACGAAAGGTGACACGCGGTACACAGGGCGATTAAGTTTTCGAGACGGTTGTCCTCTGGTATTCGATTGCGGTGGTGCACCGCCAAAGTCAAAGCACACCGTTCGGATTTAGTTAAACCGCTTTGTTTACCGGGTCTGAGGCACTGTTGGCGGCACTTAGCGCAGCGCCACCCCGCATTTTCCTTGATTGATAGCGCAATCTCAGACCAATTATCGGGATACCTCTTTGGTTTAGGCATAATAATTGTAAACGCTCATCTCTCTCTAGTATGGCGAGATATTTTGTTGCCATTACTCAGAATACCGCCTCATCTAGGCCTAAAAAATCTCGCATTCGGGGAGGCAAGGGCAGGGCGGGGCGGGTTGGGGTTTTGGTTTGGGTTTTTAGTAATGTTAGGGGTGAGGAAGTTCACAGCCTCAGTGGCTGCTCACGGCATCTCTCAATCAGGAGGCAAAAGGGATGGATCAGGCAACTTTAAGGCAAATGGCGATGGCTACGTTTTCACAAGTTGGCATTCAATTGGATGAAGCTAACGTCAAGGCGGAGATTGACGATAACTGGTTTCTTGGTGGTAGTGAGCCCACCAATCAACTTTACATTGTGCATTTGCTAGTTGACGGACAAGGGCGGGAAGAACCGGGGCGACATGGTTGGGTAGAGTTTAATTGGAAAGGAGAGGTGCAGAGTTGGGAGCTGCTGGAACAGGATGAATATGGTAAGCAAGAAATTGCCAGCAGCAATGATGGGATTGAGTACAGTCGCATGAATCCCCCTATCCGTAAGCCCATGCCCATTCGCTATCGACCGCTCTTACCTCCTGCCAGCCCCACGCCATAAGGGCGGTAATTAGTGCATATCGCCCTGCCCTAATGAGTCTCCATCAGCCACGATTTCTGATAGAAATGCCAGGGGATTGCTCATATCAGCAGCGAAACCAAGGATGGCGCGATCTCGATGCTCGTAAATTAAATCTCCCTGAGCATTAAACAAGAAAGTTGCGCCTCGTTGAGTGAGATAAGCAGCATTTGGAACATAGGTTTTCCAATTACTCAGCACTTCTCCCATATTCCGCAGTCGCAAAGTTGCCAATTCAAATGGACGCTGGAAACCTTTGCCACCGGCCCACCGGAAAGTAGAGCCTTTGAGGGGTGGAAGAGGAAAAGCCTGGATAATTTCATCATCACCAATTAATTGAGGTGCTCTTGCGTCGCCTCGATATCCTCTCCATACTTCTGCCAGAGTGCCAGGGCTACCAATTCCGGAACACATGAACAATAGATTGAGGTAAGCATTGATAGCAGCCGATAAACCGGGTAGTTTTAACGATAAACCTGGATACAGGTCAAGTTTTTGGTGCAGTTGGGCACTCGGATCTACAAACAAACAGTCGGTCGGAAATCCTGTATAGCCACAGAATCGCTGACCCGAGGAGAGTGAGCCAATTCCCACAGCTCGGATTGCTATCCCTTCTGCTTCAAGCCGTTGAGCGTCCCGCCGCAACCACCAAGCATATTCAAGGCTGTCGAAATCTCCCAATTGTGGCAAAAGCACCACCAATTGCCTCATAGAGGATTCGCAACCGCTCAAGATGGGTAAAACGGCTCCATCACTCACCCGTTGGAGTTCGGTTTGGCTCAAGAGGCTATGGATATTCATCGGCTAATTATCTATTGAGGAATTGGGAAAGTAGAAAATTATCAGTTGTTGGACAGACGTTTTACTCACATCAAATCGGGCGACTGCTTTCCGAATTGATGTATCACCTGGTTGAGACGCTTTAACTATCGCGCTTGAGCTGGCAGGGTCTGTCTACCTGTGCTACTTTAGCTCATATGAGTCGGTGATGTCCGGCGATCGCCAATGCTCTCTCCGCGAGAGCAGACTCAATGAAATTGGTGCCGACAAGCGTGAAATATTTTGACAGACTAACTGGAATCAGCGTCAGTTCACGGCATTTGTAGCTAACTTTTCGCTCGGCTTTCCCAAATAAAGAATACCGAGAGCAATGATCGCTCCCGGTATCAGCTTTTCCAGTTTCGTTGTTGCTAAGTAAATCCAATCAGGCTCAATGAAAGGAAAATTTGCCTCACTCAATTAAGCACAGCTTTCTGCGTACTGAGTTCACCACTAAACACGCTTACCCCATCGTTATTGGTTAGCCTGTTCCAAAGCGGGATTTGTTGAAGCTCCAGCAATTTCGGCTAAGTTAATCTTGACGACTTTATTGCGAGCTTCAGTTACTTTGGGCAGAGTTAGCGTTAGAATGCCATCTTTGTATTCAGCTTGCACAGAGTCGTTTTGAATTGGTGCGGGCAAGGGAAGCGTCCGGTGGAATTTGCCGTAGCGGAATTCTGAGCGGACGTAGCGGGGTTTTTCTTCTGTGTTTTCGTAGCGGCGTTCGCCAGAAATAGAAATTGCTTCGCGGGTGACTTGAACGTCAATGTCTTTGGGGTCAATTCCAGGCAGTTGCGCTTTTAATACGAAATTGTCCCCAGCATCAGCCAATTCCAGAGCTGGCATCCAAGCGGCTTCTGAGTTATCTCTCGTTGCTGTCCGTTGGTCAAATACTTTATCGAGTTGCTCGCGGATGGTTTCAATTTCTGTGAATGGTTGCCAGTAACGCATCAACATAATCTGTCACCTCAAAGATTGGTAATGCTTTATAAGTTTGTTTGGGTTGAAGCTCATTGCTTACAGTTATTATGATGCCGTTTTATAAATGGGAGGAACAGTCAGGAGAACCACACTTTGTTAGTCGTATTTGCCCGAATTATTGCGAAACACTCAGAGGAATCGGCAGTAAAGAAAACCGTACAAATCTATTCCTAGAAACCGAAAATGCTGTGGCAACGCCATGATGACCTTGCCGAGCGAACTCTGCTGGCGTGTGAGCGTCGGGGGAAGTATCGCCGGGGTTGCCAACCGTACCAAAAACGAAGTGCGGGTGATGTACAGCACCGTAAGGACTTTTGCGGGCAATCGCTGCTTTCCCATAGCCATCGCTCTATGAGGGATCTCGCCTAATCCCACTCTTAAAAGCGCGATCGCCTAAGAGGTTATGTGTCGCTGTTCAACCATGTAGTAAGAAACCAAAGCGCTTCTCTAAACTGCGTAAGAGTCAATGGTTGTACTTGGGAGCGGTGGCGGCGCCTCCTGAGCATTTATCTAACCCGCTGCTCTCTCAATTTTGACTCACATCATCTTCCATCCCGATCGCCCATCGCATCCAACTCAACATTACGCTCGCACTTTGGGTGTCATCTCGTACAAATCCCACAGCACGACCTTGACCGAAAGGAAACGCGAAATAATTAGTTAGGCAGGCCGGTGCAATGGGAGCTGGGCTTGCGTGCATATAAAGTGTAGCGACCGCACTCTTCGAGATTGGGGGCATGGTTTGGTGTTTGGTTTGGTTCGGTTTCTCCAACAATTGGCGTATTGGTGGCGATCTGCAACAAGTTTGGTAATAGATTGGTTATGGTGACAATAGAACTTGCTAACCCTGACACTTCCCTTATTTCCGAATATATTAACCGTGAATAAAAACTTGAAAACTTTGTCTGCTTTCCTACCGATTCTAGCACTGGGCATTGTTGTCATACCTGCACGCTCCGGCAGAATTGAGGGAGCATCTGTTTCCTGTTGGTTGCGTCGCCGAGACCTGGTAGAACTTAAACAAACTTGTATCTATGAGTCGGTTTCTTGGGCTGGAGGCGGAGGAAGGACTTTGCGCTGGGAAGATGGCGTGCAAACAAAAATGACGTGGGGATTCTTGGGCGCGGAGAAAGACCTTGTGCCGAGGATAGCACGAGCATAGATGGTGTCTGCGGTGCGGTATATTTCCGCCATCCCACCACCTTACAGCGGATTTCTGAAGAAGAGAGTTACAAGCGCGCCATAAACCGCCAACTGACCGTGACCTGTGTCCAAGTACAAGATAAATCAATCTGCTGGTTATTTAGATGAAATTAATCACAAAGAGAAGTCTTAAAGTTACATTCGCCGAAGTACCAACAATATATCAAATCTCATACCCAGTAGCGTTCAGACGTACAATCATGAGTGATACCAAGTTGGAGTATAAACCTTAATTCCATGAATAAGAAAAACTTTTTGCTGGTACTCTGTCTGTTGCTACCAAGCCTAGTCATAGGCTGCAAGCAGCCACAAACCTCTCAACAAACATCAAGTCCGTTTGCCGCCACACAAACCACCATCCCTGGTTGGAAAAAATTTGAGGGACGCGGTGCACAATTGCAGTTACCCGAGAGTTATAGCGGCGGAGATCTCAGCCAATATCTGGACGTGGTGGTTCAGAAGCTGGAATCTTTGGGGCCCTACTATCAGCAGATAGCTCAGTATCTCAAGCAGAATCCATCCGCATTCGTCATCTGGGCTTTTGACTCGAAGGTTAGTAAATCAGGTGTTCTGAGTAATCTCGCTCTTGCAGCAGAGCCAGTTGGAGCTACAGTGACAACAGATACATACTTGGATGTACTTACCAAACAATTACCCAGCGAATATCGCGTAGTGGAGCGGAAGCAGGTGACGCTTGACCGCTATCAGGCAGGTCAGATCGTGACAGAAGCCACAATTTCGGGTGTAACTGTCAAACAGATAATGTACACCATTAAGCAGGGGAGCAATATCTGGATTGTTGTATTCTCTACCAGTGCTGAGGAATTTGAAGAGCGCCTGCCCACCTTTCAACAAAGTATTAACACGTTTTCAGTGAGCGATTAGCTTGACTTTTTTCTAGCGAACATTATATGCCTATTGTATAATCAGAACGGGTGCTTTATGTAGTAAATTATTGGGTCTGTACACGAGTATACTTTTGGTTTAGGAGTGAAAAGGTTCATAATTACCTAACTTTTTTAGCGATTGTTACTGAATTAATACTGGTAACTGTATTGCAATCAATTATGTTTGTAAGTGCGATGGCACTTATCTAATTCGTTGACATCTCGATTTTAACTCACATCATTTTCTCTCCCAAGAGCCTTTTCCATCCAACTCAACAGCAGACAGCAATTTGGGTTCCATCCTGTACAAATCATTCAGAATTGGCTTGACCTTGGGAAACACAAAATACTCCGTCAGGAGAGCCAATTCGATAATTAAAAGAACGATTGCCAATTAGAGCAACGATTAAGGATGTAACAGGGGATTGTTTCTAATTTCGGATAAACATTCTTCTAAAGACAAACCATGCAGAATTTCCCACCATTGCCCCGTATGTCTCATGTAGGCCGCATTAAAACAATCTGGCCCAACATATTCTAGGCGGGCGGAGCGAGACTCAAAAGACGGGGAAATCGCCCTCGGACTCGGACAATTATAAGTTGAGCAGAAGTAAAAATAGTTGCGATACCACTTGCCAAAGATATCCGTTCGATAGTTGAAATCATGGTCTGTGGGTGGAGAGTCGATATATTTGGGCTTAAATTCTGTTTGAATTAACTCATTACATTTTTGTTCGATTAATTGTTTCTCAGTATCAGGCACTGTAGGTTTAGACTGTTTTGGAGAAGAAGAAAGCCAGAGCTTTTTTGCTTTTTTTGCCATTGAATTTGTTGTCCTGATTATCTAGGTAGAATTGAAACGACAAAATTGATCGTTTGACCTACTGTGAAGGTAGTGGCTGCTTGCAACAACCTTTGTTGGGCTACTTATCAAGGCGGCGCGAGCCTCCAAGTAATGCGAGCCGCTTTTGTCAAACGGCGCAATCTATGCCTTGATTGGGTGCGGTGCGGATGATTTGTAGCAAGCACGCTCTCGTATTGATAATACTTAATTTTCCCCGCGAAACTGCCTTACTCAAAACTTTTGGCTCCATCCCATACAAATCCCGTAGCACAACCTTGACGAACGGAAACACAAAATACGAACGTCGGTTGCCCAATGCGGTGATTAAACGCTTTCTAACCCAGATACCACAACTACGGGCGTGTCACGCTGCGCCTCTTGTTCTGCCCAGCTATGGATTTGGTGCTGGGCTCCGCGTCGCAATCCACTCTCTTTTTTTGGCTCTAAATCTTCTTCAAAGCGATCGGGGTACAGCGAGGGGTCTAACCCTACATTATGCCCCGCTCGCCTTAAACACAACGCAAAAATCACGCTTTGAGAATGTCGCTCGCTTCGAGCGAACAATGACAGATTTTGTTGATTTGGTAGGACGAGCAGCCGGAACAATCCCTTAACTCAATTAACGGGACAGGTTTGCAAAGCCCGTGCGTTCGCCTAGGTTGATTGATTGGCAGCAAAATCTGATTGCTCGCAATTGAGTACGTCCACCTCAATCTCGCTCAGCACTTTGGGTTCCATCTCATACAAATCAGTCAGAATAAGCTTGACATCGGGAAACGGATTGAGTCGAGGGGGGATAGTCGGGTAAGGTTTGAGCGTCACCGCTCTCCCCTCCCCTAAATTAGAGTCGATGCCTGTGTTACCACGGGACACCTCTCCTTCAGAACGCGGACGTGCAGCTTTCACTGCATCCGGCTCCTAGTCTGACACCTAATAAGTCGGGT
>NZ_JAUBSD010000154.1:0-8316 GCF_036704575.1 Microcoleus sp. K5-D4 | reverse complement strand
TCTGGGCAACTATGCCAAAGCCATTGAGTATTCACAGCAACATTTAGCCATCGCACGCGAAATTAAAAACCGCCTAGACGAAGTTGCGGCACTAGGTAATTTGGGAAGTGCTTACCGCTCTCTGGGCAACCATACCAAAGGCATTGAGTATACACAGCAGAGTTTAGCCATCGCCCGCGAAATTAAAGACCGCCAAGGGGAGGGTGTAGCACTGGGCAATTTGGGACTCGCTTACCAATCTCTGGGCAACTCGGCCAAAGCCATTGAGTATTTACAGCAGAGTTTAGCCATCGTCCGCGAACTTAAAGACCGCCAAGGGGAGGGTGGGGTACTGAGCAATTTGGGACTCGCTTACCAATCTCTGGGCAACTCGGCCAAAGCCATTGATTATTCACAGCAGAGTTTAGCCATTGCCCGCGAAATTAAAGACCGCGACGGGGAAGGTACGGCGCTCAACAACCTGGGAGCGGGGTTCTTGAAAGTTGGCAACCCAACAGAAGCTGAAAAAATGCTTGTCAATGCGATTCAAGTTTGGGAATCGATGCGTCAAATGCTCGGCTCCAACGACGCGAATAAAGTCTCCATCTTTGAAGCACAAGCTCGCACCTATCGGACTTTACAAATAGTCCGGGTGGCTCAGAATAACCCGATCGCGGCGTTAGAAATTGCCGAGCGGGGACGCGCTCGTGCCTTTGTCGATCTACTTACACAGCGCTTATCGTCAGGTTCTACCAATCCGGTGATTAACACTTCTCCGAACCAGGAGCAAATTCGCCAAATCGCCAAAGCACAGAACGCCACTTTGGTGCAGTATTCCATCCTCTACGATGACTTCAAGATTCAGGGAAAAGAAGTAGGGCGTGAATCCGCGCTCTACATCTGGGTGATTCAACCCACGGGCGAAATCACATTCCGCGAGGTAGACCTCAAACCCCTCTGGCAGCAACACAACGCCTCTCTAGCCAGCTTAATCGTGGGCAATCAAGAATTCCTCGCCGTCCGCAGTCGCAGCAGTCTTGGCTCTACTCAACCCCAACCCAACTTACCAACACTGCATCAACTGCTGATCGATCCCATTGCCAGCCTCCTACCCAAAGACCCCAATGCCCATGTCATTTTCATTCCCCAAGGTTCCCTGTTCCAGGTTCCCTTCCCCGCCCTGCAAGACTCTGGCGGCACTTACTTAATCCAAAAACACACCATTCTCACCGCCCCTTCGATTCAAGTATTGGATTTAACCCGACAACAACGACAGAAATTAGCCAGTCAGCCAGCCAACGGTCGCGGTAACGCTCTAGTCTTGGGCAATCCCACCATGCCGAGTGTGCCTCTGTCTCCCGGAGATCCCAAACAGCAATTGTCTCCTCTACCTGGAGCCGAAGCCGAAGCGCTCGCGATCGCCCCTCTGCTCAACACTCAAGCCATCACAGGCCCACAAGGTACAAAAGCTGCGATCGTTCAAAAAATGCCCCAAGCATCGACTATTCACCTGGCAACGCATGGATTGCTGGATGATGTGCGCGGATTGGGAAGTGCGATCGCCCTTGCTCCTTCTGGTAGCGATGACGGCTTATTGACCGCAGAAGAGATTTTTGACATGAAACTGCAAGCAAATTTAGTCGTTTTGAGTGCTTGCAACACTGGAGAAGGCCGAATTACCGGGGATGGAGTAATTGGTTTGTCGCGCGCTTTGATTTCGGCAGGAGTGCCGAGTGTAATTGTTTCTTTATGGGCGGTTCCCGATGCGCCGACATCGGAATTGATGCAGGCATTTTATCAAAACTTGCAAAATAATCCCGACAAAGCACAGGCATTGCGGCAAGCAATGTTAACCACGATGAAAACTCATCCCCAGCCGCGAAATTGGGCGGCGTTCACCTTAATTGGGGAGGCCGAGTAAGGACGATCGCGACAAGCAGATTACAGAGTACGATCGAGGATACTGCCCCTATCGCGAAACTGGCGGCTGCAAAACTTTAGCATCCTTTGCTATTTCCGCTGACTCCAAAACCGGCTCTAAAACCGGAGAAGGAATCGGCACTTCTTCAACTACCTGATGCTTTTCCAAAGTCAAACGAGACTGCGACGAACCAGACAATCTTTTCAACAATTTCGGTTTCGGATCGTACAACAAATAAATAATTCGATCGCCTGCTTGCCAAATCTGAGTCGCCGACACTACTTGCAAGTATCCTTGCCTTTCCAGCAGCAGCGGCACCCAATCCCCGGCTTTAACCAAAGCTTGTAAGTGAGCAATCTGAAACTGCAATCCCTCTGTTTTTAACTCAGTTTCCCCCAATTTCACTTCGCTGTCATTCAAATATTCGTTCCAATCCTTCAGCGACAAATCGGAGACAAAAGCTTGATTGATTTTACTCTGATTAGCAGGCGTATTTGCTTGCGGATCTTTGGGGAATATTGCCAAAACCCTCGGCGGTGCAAACTCTTCGGCCGCTCGCTGAGCTAACACTAAGTTTACCTCGCCGTTGTTAGTCATTGCCAGAAAAGTTCCCATCGATTCCAGTCCGGCTTCTTCTAACACGCTGTGGTCGAGAGCACTGCTCAAAAACACCCGCAAACCTTCTCGTTCTGCTTGTGCACAAGCTTCGGGGTTTGTGTCAATAATTGCCACAGATTCGCCGCGTTCTTGAAACAAGCGAGCAATTAATCTGCTCAAAGGATTTGACCCGACAATTGCAGCACCGGTTGCAGATTTTGAGGTGATGCCCAACAGTTGAGCGATCCGTCCGGCCGTTAGTCCCTGGACGAAAACTGTCATAATAATTGTTAGGAAAACTAAGGCTTTAATCGAGTCGCCGCCGTTGATTCCCCGCTGGGTGAGCAAAATTGCAAATAAAGATGCGATCGACGCTGAGACAATTCCCCTCGGCGCTACCCAACAAACAAATAATTTCTGCCGCCAATTCAGTCCGCTATTCCAAGTACACAGCCAAACGTTTATCGGCCGCACTACCCACATTAAAGCTAAAACTGTAAACAAACTTCCCCAACCGAGGGCGACCACACTAGCGAGGGATAAATCGGCCGCCAGCAGCACGAACAGCATCGAAATAGCCAGGACTGTCAGTTGACCTTTAAACCTCCTCAGCAGCCTTTCTTCCGGCACAGCAGCGGCTCTGAGGACGATGCCGGAGAGGACTGTTGCCATCAGTCCCGATTCGCTGCGGATTTCTTCTGCTAAGCCGAAAAACCCCCACAAACCGGCTAAAACTACTAAGTTTTTGAGGTCTTCCGAGAGAAATTGCGATCGCTTGAGAATGAATCCCAGCAGCCAACCTCCCGCAGCCCCGATGACTGCACCAACGAAGAGTCGGACGATTAAATCTCGGAACACAATCAGCAAATCAGCATTGCCATTCAAAATAATATTCAGCACCAATACTGCCAGAATTGCCCCGACAGGATCGATTAAAACGCCTTCTGCTTCTAGCAAGGCGGCAACTTGTTTGTCAACGGATACTTGTTTGAGCAAAGGGCCGATTACCGTCGGGCCTGTGACGACTACTAGAGAAGCATACAAAAATGCGATCGGCCAGGGAAATTCCCCCAACCAGTGTGCGGCCATTCCGCCGCCAATTAGCGTAATTAAAGTGCCTACCGTAACTAAATTGCGGATGCTGCCGGAAACTTTGCCCAAATCTCGCAATTCCAAATTCAAGCCACCTTCAAACAGAATTAACGCTACGCAAAGCGATACCATAACTTCCAAACCGCTGCCCAGCAGATTCGGGTGCAGCACTCCGAAGCAGTCTGGGCCGGCTAAAATGCCAAACAACAGCAAAAAGACGATCGCCGGAACTTTCAGATAAGCGGCGAGAACTTGAGCGCTGATGCCACAGATGACGGTCATGACCATCAACTGGGTGATGTTAAAGGGAATTTCCATAGATACAATTGTTACAGGCTGCCCGCTTAGTTTTAAATGTTGGATCGCGGGTAATTGGAGTGCAGGCGCTATTTTCGGCGCAGCTTACAAACTCGGCACGGCCCTGGATTTTTGCGAATAAGATTAAAAAACCTTGATATTGGCTCTAACTTTATCAGATAATTCTCTTGGCGTCAAAGATGGGAGTAAGCTGTAGCTAAGTGAGAGATTGTCTGTTATGTTCGAGAGTCCGATGGGATGCGGGCACAGAGGGAGAGGATTTGACTAATTTTGATGGGGAGTCAATTTCAAATCTCAAATAGCAAGATTTGCCAGCTTTTCTATTATAGAGCCTTTCAACTTCGAGATTGATCTGTGGAGTCAATCTCCAATCAAAAAGCTCACATCTCAAATCGATCGCCCTCAGACTCATCTTTAGAGTAGAGTTCTCATCTAAAATCTCAAATCGCAAGATTCATCTGTAGAGTCAATCTAACATTTAAAATCTATAATCTATAATCGACTGGCATTCTGCCACCTGCGCAAAAACTCCGATAGAATTGTCGGCGAAATTCGCCCTTCCAGCCAATCTAAAGACTGGTTTTGGTTTGGTGCAGCCCGATAAAATTTGCACGCATCTATCAGCCGAATCGGAGAATTAGTGACAATAGATTGAGAGCGCCATTTTTGTGCAAACTCGGCAATAATAGCCGGAGAAATTTGTTTTTGCAGCCAATCTAAAGCTTGGTCTTGTTGTGCTAAACCGCGATAAAATTTGCCCACATCTATCAATCGCAAATTACTGTCTGGAGGTAAGGTAGTTGCCCGCCATTTTTGAGCAAATTCCCCTAAAACAGAGGTAGAAACTTGACTTTGCAGCCAAATTAAGGCAGTATCTTGGCTAGCCTTAGCTTGATAAGACGAGAATACCTGAGTCAGCCGCACGTCTGATATGGGAGTGGGAGTCGGAGCAGGAGTCGGCTGCGGGACGGGTGTCGGGGCTGGAGGGGGAACAACTACTTTGGGAGATTTTCGCATCAAAGCGGCCCAGGTTTTAAGGCTGGCAATGCCGTCTGGATTGAGACCCTGAGATTTCTGAAACGAGATGAGCGCCGCTGTGGTGGTAGCTCCAAATTTACCGTCCATTGCGCCTTGATAGAAACCTTTAATTCTTAATTCCCTCTGGATGTCTGCAACTTTATAACTTACGGCGCCTTCTCGGACGCTTTCAAAAATATTGGTGTCTACATTGCCCGAGACGCCTGACACAGTGCCTGTGTCGCTGTATTGCCAAAAAGTCCAAGTTTTCCAGCCGCCGGGAACCCAAGGTTCCTCAGCAGTGGTATAGTGAGCAATCCACAGTGGGTAATCGGCAAACCGTTTTGTCCCCAGGTTGTCCCAGAAACCGGGGTAAGTGTAGATAATCGGCCGCATCAACGTGGCTTTTTCGACTGCTTCTAACCAAATTGCGGCTCGATCGCACAATTGATCCACACTCAAACCGCCTGTAGTTTCCACATCCAAGACTGGCGGCAAATCCCCCGGTTCGAGTTTTACAGTTTTCAAGAACAAATCTATTTGTCCTTGAATGCTGCTGGCAGGTCGAAAAAAGTGGTAAGCGCCGCGTTGAATCCCCGCCGCTTTCATGGCCGCCCAATTGCGGGCGAAAGTTTGGGCAACGAACGTTGCACCCTCGGTCGATTTGACAAAACTGAAGGTAATACCATCCCGGGCAACTGCTTGCCAATTGACATTGGGCTGGTAGTCGGAAACATCTATACCGCGAATACTCATATTACCAAGAGTGGAGAAAAGCTGGTTTGCTCTGAAGCAGCGACTCGATTAAGGGTACATTAAATTGTAATGCTAAGTCGCTAAGTGTTTTTTTTGCAGGAGAGATGGTGCAAATGAACTTCGATCGGATAGAGCCCGGCCCTGGTCAAGAGTCTGTTTGGGATTACCCACGTCCCCCTCGGCTTGAGGAATCGACCAAACACGTACAGATAATTTTTAATGGAGTGACGATCGCCGACACGCGCCGTCCTCAGCGGGTATTGGAGACAAGTCACCCTCCTGCCTACTATATCTGCCCCGATGACATCAAAATGGAATATTTGCACAAAACTTTACGGGGTTCTTGGTGCGAGTGGAAGGGACAAGCCGGTTATTACACTGTGACGGTGGGAGAAAAGGAAGTAGTAAATGCTGCTTGGTTTTATCCCAATCCTAATCAGATTTTTGTAGCTATTAAAGATTATGTGGCTTTTTATCCCAGCAAGATGGATGCCTGTTATGTGGACGGAGAATTAGTGCAATCTCAACCAGGGGATTTTTACGGTGGCTGGATTACCAAAGATATTGTCGGCCCGTTTAAGGGAGGGCCACAAACTTGGGGGTGGTGAGGGAAGGTTGAGTGTTGAATTTTGAGTTGAGAACAGGGGCAAAAACCACGTTTTTTTATGGAAAACCTCGTTACAGCCTCGACCCAGGGTTAAAAACCCGGTTTTTTGAGTTTGTCGGCACCGTCCATGAGCGGAAGAGTGGCGCCGAAATCGATTTTTTTACGCCGTAAAAAGCCCCTAGTAAAAAATTGAGTAAATAATGAGAATTATTCAATAAATCTGTAATTTAGTGAGCATGAATCAAGGCAATGCAGCTACAAAAAAGAACGCAGCAGCTTCTTCCCTTATAAAAAATAGTGTAGTAAATAATACAACCAATGGCAACAAATAAATACTAATATAAGTTAATAGTTGACACTAGCTTCGGTGCTGCTTTATTATTTATTCGGATCTGCGCTGTGTCTGTTGAATTTATTGAGCCGTCTAACTCGGCAGAAAACTCACCCAAAAATTTATCTTTAGAGTCTACTCTTAAGGATCTAGCTCTATTCAATTTTCAGGTTGACTCCTCATATCTCGCCAAAGAAGTAGCTAGGTTTTTTCAAGCTCACCCGCTGCTTCCGGGAGTTATCTTGACCGTAAATGGGGAATTTTTAGGGATGATATCGCGTCGGCGATTTATGGAACGCATGAGCCGCCCTTACGGAGTAGATATATTTGCTTGCAGACCGATTATAGCCTTGTATCAAATAGCTCAAACCGATATTTTGATTTTACCAGGAGTAGCCTTAATTGTCATGGCAGCTCAGCGAGCCGTACAGCGACCGCCGGAACTGCTTTACGAGCCAATTGTTGTGCAGTTAGAACTTCAAGTTTACCGACTTTTAGACGTGCATCAACTGTGGGTAGCTTTATCCCAAATTCACCAACAAGCTACTTGGTCTATGAGCGAACTTTATTACAATTTATCGCTTACGCAATCCGAGCTAGAAGCAGCTAATTCTCAATTAAAAGCAGCTAATTCCGAATTGTATCGCCTTGCCAACTTAGATGGCTTAACTCAGGTTGCCAACCGTCACTGTTTTAACGAATACTTAGATAAAAAGTGGCAAGAATTGGCGGAAGCAGCAGCAGAACTATCTTTAATTTTATGCGATGTAGACTTTTTTAAAAAATACAACGATACTTATGGACATCAGGCGGGAGATACTTGCTTGCAGCAGGTATCCCAAGCTATTTTGGAAGCGGTAAATTACTCAACAGGCGAAGTTTCGGGCGAGAGTCTGGTAGCCCGTTACGGAGGCGAAGAATTTGCAGTGATTTTGCCTCGGACTTCACCGGAAATAGCTGTCTGGATTGCAGAGAAAATTCGAGTGTGGATTAAAGAACTAAACATTGAACACGTTAATTCAGAGGTGTGTTCTCTCGTGACACTGAGTTTGGGGGTAGCGAGTACGGTTCCTCGATCATCCGCAGCACAAAAAAACTTGATTGCAGCGGCAGACCGCGCGCTTTATCAAGCTAAAAACCGAGGGCGCGATCGAGTAATTTTAGATGCCGATGGATTTTAGATTGGAAAATCGTTTCCATTACAGATTATCTGGCAAATCGCCGATCGACCTGCCGATGCTAGACAGCAATTTCTCCAAAGCTTTCATCTGCTTGACGGTGAACGTGGGTACGTTCTTTCCCAACTCCCAACGGCTGATGGTTTGCGACGAAACGCCAAGCTCTCGCGCCAAATCTTCCTGACTCATCTCCAGTTCTTCCCTGAGCTTCTTCAAATGCGACTCTTCATCTTCTGGTCGCGGAACGGGCTTTTTCGGCATAACTTTGATCGCACATTTTTTCTATAAGATGCTTAAGCATCTTGACTAAACAATAAATTGATTAGACAATATGTTTAATAGCCAGCCCAGAACCGTGGAAAGTACAAGGACTGACTCTAAAACCCCTTTGGAAAGGAGCATGAATCGATTATGCCTTACAAACAGCGTCTGAATTCCTGGATTATTAGACCTCTTGCGAAAGTCTCAGGCGATGGCTAATTTGTCTTCAAAGAAAGTTCATAATTATAAATACCAGCTA
>NZ_JAUBSD010000153.1:0-8396 GCF_036704575.1 Microcoleus sp. K5-D4 | reverse complement strand
AGATTTCACTCACTTTTTCACTTCTCTGTTTTATTGCGATCGTATCCCTCTTTAAAAACTGTCCGAAGTATTGATATGAAGCTGCTGTTAATTATTTGAATGTAGGTATAGAACTCCTGAGTCAAGATAGCTGGGAAAGTAGATACGATCTGACATTTAATTTTTATCTGGAAGCGGCGGAAGCCGAATATCTCAATGCCAATTTAGAACGAGCGGGTATCTTGTGCGATCGCACTCTTCAAAAAGCCAAAACAATCCTCGAACAAGTCAACTTATATGTGCTGAAAATTAGGATTAACCTCGCTAAAAACCAGATTAAATCTGCTTTAGATACTGGGCTACAAATCCTCGAAATACTGGGAGTGACAATATCTCAATTACCCCCGCAAGAACTTAATATAGAGGAGTTAGCTACGCTGCCAAAAATGACCGATCCCTACAAGCTGGCGGCTATGGAGCTTTTAGTTCTGATTTTCC
Source organism: Microcoleus sp. K5-D4 (assembly GCF_036704575.1). NCBI lineage: Bacteria > Bacillati > Cyanobacteriota > Cyanophyceae > Oscillatoriales > Microcoleaceae > Microcoleus > Microcoleus sp. K5-D4. Next base: position 7,919 of record NZ_JAUBSD010000153.1, on the reverse strand, counting down.
CACCAGCTTGCTTCGCAGAAAGCCCGCTATCGCTACCAATTTTATATACTATGATCGAACTTTCTCGTCAGTATGGGAATTCGCCACAGTGTACTTTTGCCTATTCTATTTACGGAGCACTGGTGTGTTGGCTCATACCAGATATAGATTTTGCATATCAACTTGGTCAACTTTCTTTACAAGTATTAGAGCAGTTAGATGCCAAAGAGTTTCGTTCTAAAATACTGGTTAATGTTTCCATCTGTATTACGCACTTCAAAAAGCATACTAGGGAAACTATAGAACCCCTTCGTCAAGCAATTAATAGTGGCTTAGAATTTGGAGATATAGAATATGCTTGTCATGCTGCTGATTACTACTGTGCTCATCAGTTTTTTAATGGCGAGCATTTAGACTACGTGCAACAACAACAAAAACACTATATTGATTTTGCAGATAATTTTTCCCAAGAATATCAGTTTTATCTGCTCAAAATAATTGGTCAATTAGTCGCAAATTTACGAGGCATAACAGATAATAGCCTAATTTTAACGGGTGAATTTTTGAATGAGGGAGAAGCTATTGCTTATTTGACAAAAATCAATAATTTAATGTCTTTATTTAGAGTGCTTTTTGCAAAAACCCTACTTTGCTATTTATTTAAAGATTATAAAAATGCTATAATTCATGCTAAAACAGCCTTAAATAATTCAATGCTTGTTCAAGCTAACATTAGCTTTAATAACCATATTTATTACTATTCTCTGGCTCTTTTAGCTCAGTATTTTCAGGAAACTGAGGAAAAGCAGCAACAATATCTGAAACAAGTAGAAGAAAATCAAGAAAAGATGAAATACTGGGCGCATCATGCCCCCATGAACTACCAACATAAGTATGACCTAGTAGAAGCAGAAAAAGCTCGCGTCTTACGAGAACCGCTAGAAGCAATGGAATATTACGACCGGGCGATTGATGGAGCCAAGGAAAATGGATATGTACAGGATGAAGCCCTCGCCAATGAACTAACAGCAGAATTTTATTTAACTTTAGGTCGTCAGAAAGTAGCGCGTACCTATCTAATTGACGCTTACTATGCTTATATTCGCTGGGGAGCGAAGGCAAAAGTTAAAGATTTAGAAGAGCGCCATGCTGAACTACTCGCACCAGTCGTCGGTAGGAAAAAGAGCCTGACGAGTGGAAGAGACGAAATGATTGTTCAGAGCAGAACCACTATCACTTCTACCACCAGTTCAGGTGCTGGACAAGCTCTGGATTTATCAACAATTATTAAAGCCTCCCAAGCGCTCTCAGGGGAAGTTAATTTAGATAAGTTACTCTCGAATTTGATGCAAGTATTGCTGGAAAACGCCGGAGCAGAAAAATTTTATTTCATCATACCTGACCAAGCAGGTAAGTGGAAAATTGAAGCTCAATGTACGGGTGAACGATGTCAATTAATCTCCAAGTCAGCGACTGAAAATCAAGTGATTCCTATCTCGCTGATTAATTATGTACAACGCACGCAAGAAACTCTGGCGATCGATGATGCAACGAATAAAAGCAGGTTTGCATCTGACCCGTATATTATTCAGCAGCGACCTAAATCTATCTTGTGTAGCCCCCTGATTAACCAAGGTAAGTTGGTGGGCATCCTATACCTAGAAAATAATTTAACAGCCGGGGCTTTTACGCGCGATCGCCTAGAAGTCCTCAACATCATTTCCGCCCAAGCTGCGATCTCCATCGAAAATGCCCGCCTCTATCAAACTTTAGAAGAAAAGGTGCAACAACGCACCGCCCAACTCGCCGAAGCAAACCAGGAAATTAGCGCCCTCAACAACAAACTTAAAGCCGAAAACATCCGCCTCAGTGCTGAGTTAGAAGTCACCAAACGACTGCAACAAATGATCTTGCCCAAACAATCAGAACTTGATAAAATTAAAGGATTAGAAATAGCTGGATATATGGAACCTGCCGATGAAGTGGGTGGCGACTACTACGACGTGCTAACCCAAAATGATCAGGTAAAAATTACCATCGGCGATGTTACGGGACATGGTTTAGAAAGTGGCGTATTAATGATTATGGCGCAAACCGCCGTCCGCACTCTCCAACAAATGAACGAAACCGATCCGGTGAAGTTTCTTGATGTGTTAAACCGCACCCTTTATGCCAATATCGAGCGCATCGACTCGTCTAGAAACATGACCTTGGCTTTGTTAGATTATCAAGATAGTAACTTCAGCCTCAGCGGTCAACATGAAGAAGTTATCGTAGTCCGTACTGATGGTAACATCGAACTTATCGATACAATTGAACTCGGTTTTCCCCTGGGATTAGAGGAAGATATTTCTGGTTTTGTTTCCCAAATTCAATTGCATCTTAATCCAGGGGATGTAGTAGTGCTTTACACAGATGGAATTACAGAATCTATAAATATAAATCGAGTGTATTACGGCATAGAAAGATTGTGCCAAGTAGCCAAAGAAAATCGCCACAAAACGGTTGAAGAAATTCGACAATCAGTAATTGATGATGTGCGGCAACATATTGACAAACATAAAGTTTTTGACGACATTACGTTGGTAGTCCTAAAACAGAAATAACGCAAGTTGGGAATTGGGAATTGGTAATTGGGAATTGGTAATTGGTCATATCAAGTTTGGTTGCACCGGACTTGTATAGTGGGCGTGTAGTCGATCGAGACGAAGAGGCTCGCTCCATTGCCTTCCTTGGACGCGACTTTTCCAAAGTCCTAAATTGGGCGATCGCCCAATTTACCGCAAACATTCACCTAACATCCAAAAATCCCCAAAAAGATCAACCAACTTGTGGTAAAGTTTTGTGTCGATTGCTTTGCGTCAAGGCAATCTTCTGCAAGTTCAGTTAAACGCCCTCTCAGCAATGTTTTTGCCAATTTTCCCCTTAGCTCAAACAATCCCCGCACCTCTCGCCCAACAACAACTGATCATCGACCCAGAAGCCCCCGCACCCGAAAACGAACTGGATTTGCCGCCACAGCCAAGCAGCAGCCTGCTAAAAACCCTGACGGTGCCCCAGCAAGTGCGCGTTTTGCCGGGGCAACTAGACAGCATCCCGGTTTTCAACAGCAACAGCCCGGAAGTTGTGCAAACCGAAGGCATTTTGCTCTCCACATTTCCCCCGGAAGCCAAACAAGTACCTTCTGCACACTTAAACTTTCCCTTCAAAGGCCGATTTGACATCTTCGCCCACCACATCGCCAAAGCTAAAAATCGCGCCGAAACTCGCACCTTATTTCAAGGAATAATTGTCCACAATCCTAACTCCGAACCTGTTACTTTAAATGTCTTGCAAGGAGCGACTTATTTAACTCGGCCGGATGCCTTATTTGTCGATTTGCCGTCGTATTTAGAAAATAGATTCGGCACTGTGTTTGCCGGGCCTGGAAGCCGCATCACCAGCGATGTCCTGCGGGGATACAGACAAGCCATTTTGCCCGCTGCGATCGAGATTCCCGCCAATGAGAGCCGAATGCTGATGAATTTGCCAATACCTGTGGGGAATGTCACGCCTGCTTCCAACGGTCGATCGACCTTAATGCGAATGTCGAGCAGCAATTCGGTTTATGTAGCATCATTAGCAATGTTTGTTCCTCAAAGTCAAAGAGGAGTCGAGCAAGATCCCACATTAGAACAGTGGGAAAATATTTTAAATACCAAAGGTTTAGCCGGGCCAAGAGATTTAGCACCAACTCCCAGAGGCGAAAATCCGGTGCCAAAAATTTACGGCCGCGTGGCAGGAGTAGCTGAAGGTTCCCAGTGGCAAGCTAAAATTACGGACAATTCGAGAACCGATTATTTAACTATTCCCAAGCGCGGCGAGTCATTTTCCTATGCTTTGAGCACTACTGATACGGGTACTTTTGGAACTGGTCAAGTTCAAAGTGCAAAAATGTTAGCTCGCTATCCCGATACAGCTTATTCTGCTCACGGTAATTACGGCATTCAATACAACTTAACTTTTCCTCTTTACAACAAATCTCGTGAGTCCCAATCTGTTAGCATTAAAATGCAAACACCGCTCAAAGCAAATACAGAAGCGGGGGGATTGATGTTTTACGAGCCTCCTGAAAATCGGATATTTTTCCGAGGTACGGTGCGGGTGATGTTTAAGGATGATACGGGCAAGACTTTGACGCGCTACATTCACATTGTGCAGCGCAGGGGACAGCAGGGGGAACCTTTGGTGAATCTGAATATGAAGCCGGGGGAACGCCGTTTGGTTCAGGTGGATTTATTGTATCCGCCGGATGCGACGCCGCCGCAAGTTTTGACTGTGCGATCAAGTAATTAGTTATTTGGTGACTGTATATTTACACTGTGCGAAACGCGGCTGAATTTCTCACAACAAAAAGTACGATCGCTACTCGACGGGCTCGCCCTTAACATACAAAGATTCGAGAAACTTAACGGCTTCATCAAACACAGCTTCCGGTAACTTCTCAACGAACGCGATCGCCCTTTGACGGATTTCTCCATCAACTGCTTTGGATTGTTGCGAGTCAGTGTCTGCTAAACCGCTATTTTCAAATTGCTTTTGCTTCGATAAAGCTGTTTCTGGAATGAAACCTTCCGTCCCCGATCGAATTTAACACCGTCTATTTAGAGTTTATTGAAAAAAAATATAGTTCGATCTCCCAAATCTATCACAGCGATATCTCAGTCACCGCAATATTACCCTCAAAACACACGTCAACATCAGTCCCCGCGGCCCGATCGCGCGACCCATATTCTCCGGCATAATAAAAGTATTCTCCCTCCACCCGGTAAACCACCGGCAGTGGCTGCGTCGAAGGCTGGCAAAACACAATTTCTGGGTCCGCACTTCCCGGCGCTAAATGCGGCAAATTCACATTCCAGAAACACCCAGACTTTAGTTCCCGGTTCAGCAAATGGGCCAACACCCGCGATGTCCAACGAGTAGCGACATCCCAGTCAATTTCCAGCGGCCTTTTAATTCGGTGGGAAATTGCGATGCCCGGAATACCGTGCATAGTTGCTTCCCGCACAGCCGCAACAGTACCCGAAATATACACGTCAACCCCCAAATTTCCACCCGCGTTAATACCCGAAAGCACCAAATCCGGCTTCGCACAAACGTGATGAAGAGCAATACGCACGCAATCGGCCGGTGTTCCCCCTACAGCATACTCAAAGGACGATCAGCGATCGACATGAATCGGACTGTGAGCAGTCACTTGATGCCCGCAGCCCGACAATTGCCCCTGCGGAGCCACGAGCCACCATAATTGTTTTGCCTTCTACAGCCTGCAAAAGTGCTTGAATGCCCGGAGCATTGATGCCGTCGTCGTTGGTTAAAATTATTGTCATTGAAAATTTGTCTGTTACTAACGTTATTGTGTCAGTGGTGGGCGAGCCGATGCAATCTCAAATGGTAGGGGACGCGGGGATTGTGTCGATTTTAGATTTTAGATTTTAAATTTTAGATTTTAGATTTTAGATTTACTTCACAGATGAATCTGGGAAATTGAACATGAGTCTAAAATTTTTATCTTTCCACAACATTAGTCGGGGGCTTGTATCCGTTTTTGGGCTGTGTCTGCATAACGTTAAGTGTAGTGGACTTACGCACTGAGACTGGGATCTACCAGGTTTTTTCAGCGATACCCAGGCCCTCCACGCCGTATTTTAGTCGTTAAAACCCTGTTTCTGCGCCCGGGAAGAGTTACTAATTCTATATTTACTGGCTGTGCAACTAAATTTTACTTTGCCGTAGATCTGGCGATCGACCAACATATTTCTCATTATTTGTATAAATTCTAACTGGCAAAAAGTAAAATTACGTAGTTAGCGGTTGTGACAGCCGATGATACCGAAAGTTGCAATAACGGATAGTTAGCCGTGGAATGCTTCAGCACCAATTATCCTAGCGTTTGCGATACAACCAAGTTTACGAAAGGTTCAAGAATAAACCTCGAAGAATATTGTTTTGGTAAAGGTATCAAAAATGTATAGACAAATACCTTTACATGATAGATGATGTAAACAGGTACCGAAAGAAATCAGTAAAGTCAATCCCCCCAACGATATAAAAAAGGTATTACTCTTATGAAAACCAACTTCGCCCAACCACTAACCGCGTGTCTAGCTACCGCTGGTTTAGTCATTGCTTCTTCATTACTAACTGCAACGCAAGCCCAAGCATTCAGTTTATCCGTGGCACCTGAGTACGGTAGTACCAACAGCCTGGGCAACGTTATCGGCACCGGTGCTACTGCAACATTGGACTTCAACTTTGTCCAAAGTGGAGCCGATTTGCTCCTGAATTTAGGCATCAAGAATACCACTGGCACTCAGGTCACAGCCGGTGGTGCAACAGACTCTTCTCTCGTTGCCGTGGCATTTGACGTATTGAGTGGCGTTAATGCATCGGTTAAATCTACCGCAGGCAGCACTTTTACAGCGTTTTGGAACAATGTTGATATTAGTGGCTTGCACAACGGTTTCGACTATGGCATTAGCACTCCGCGCAAGAGCTTTAATGGTGGAAACGCTAATGGAGGCTTATATAAAAATCAGTCTACTTTGGTTAGCTTTTTGCTAACTGGCAGCAGTCTGAGTGCGGCTCAGGCAGAAAATGCTTTCTTGACGGGATTTCAGAATGGTACGCTTAAGGCAGGGGTTCGCTTCCAGCAGGTAGAGGGGTCTCGTGTTGGCACCAGTGACAAAGTTATGGCCGGAGTTTCCCCTGATGCTGAGCCAGTACCCGAACCAACCACTATCGCAGGTATGGTGATGGGGTTGGGAAGTTTAGTAGCAGCCCGCCGCAAGCAGGCAAAAAAAGCTCTTGCTTAAATTGTCTCAGGGGTGCAGGCCATCCATCGGCAGAAAAGCTCATCGCTTTTCTAGTGAATGCAGGTTAACTTCTAGTATCAACTCATAAGAGCCAGCGCAGCTATAGTGCTTCTGGCTCTTATTTATGCTCTACATTTTGTCAAGGTGAAGAACAAAAAATTTGCGATGTCCGAATTTCTGCAAAAATAGACCTAAAATCCCAACCTCACCAGAAAATATAAACCAACTTGTGGTAATGTTCTGTGTCGGTTGCTATGTGGCAATCTTCTGCAAGTTCAGTTAAACGCGCTCTCAGCAATGTTTTTGCCAATTTTCCCCTTAGCTCAAACAATCCCCGCACCTGGGACCCAACAAGTCATCATCGAGCGAGAATTCCCGCTGCCGGAAAACGAACTGGATTTACCACAACCGCAGACAACCGCCCCGCTGAACACTGTGACGGTGCCCCAGCAAGTGCGCGTTTTGCCGGGGCAACTAGACAGCATCCCGGTTTTCAACAGCAACAGCCCGGAAGTTGTGCAAACCGAAGGCATTTTGCTCTCCACATTTCCCCCGGAAGCCAAACAAGTACCTTCTGCACACTTAAACTTTCCCTTCAAAGGCCGATTTGACATCTTCGCCCACCACATCGCCAAAGCTAAAAATCGCGCCGAAACTCGCACCTTATTTCAAGGAATAATTGTCCACAATCCTAACTCCGAACCTGTTACTTTAAATGTCTTGCAAGGAGCGACTTATTTAACTCGGCCGGATGCCTTATTTGTCGATTTGCCGTCGTATTTAGAAAATAGATTCGGCACTGTGTTTGCCGGGCCTGGAAGCCGCATCACCAGCGATGTCCTGCGGGGATACAGACAAGCCATTTTGCCCGCTGCGATCGAGATTCCCGCCAATGAGAGCCGAATGCTGATGAATTTGCCAATACCTGTGGGGAATGTCACGCCTGCTTCCAACGGTCGATCGACCTTAATGCGAATGTCGAGCAGCAATTCGGTTTATGTAGCATCATTAGACCTCTTGCAAAAAAAATCTATGTTATAATTAAAGGTTTTGAATTTTAGATCTGAAAGCTAACTCATAATT
>NZ_JAUBSD010000152.1:0-8481 GCF_036704575.1 Microcoleus sp. K5-D4 | reverse complement strand
TCTCTGCAGTCTTCAGCGTTTTTTACCCTGACAACTTTTGGCTTGTTAAACGCCCATGTGGCGAAGATATTTGACCCGTCACTGCATCTCGAAAATAGCTCGATGTCTGGAACCATATTTAAACTAAAGCTCCTCTGATTTAGGAGCCTTTGTTTTATGGGCTTAAGGGCTTTAAAGAACTTTTCTAGCGTAACGAGAGTGCTCAACTTTCGGTTGGTGATGATGCCGTAAACCAATCTCAGGCTTTGGCACGAGCTTCTCTGGAACACTATGAGAGCCGTTAAACGGATGGTATAGCACCTCCTAGCCAGCAGATGCTGCTGGAGCATCCCTTTTTTTACAGTCAGCCGATCACCAGTCGGGAATTTCTTCAGTTGCGTCGGATTGCGCTTGTGACAGTTGCTCCCTCGGTAACGGCACAGCCGGCAATTCATCCTCTACAGGGGGAAATGTAGCTTTCCCCGTGTAGGAAAGCATGGAAAGTGAAGCGATCGCTCCTTTGACTTGATCCGGCTTCACCTCTAAGTAATGCTGCAACTGTTCGAGGTTACTGTGACCGCTGATTTCTTGAATAATTCGCAATGGGATACCCGCATTGCTCATCTGAGTCAGGGCGGTTCTCCTAAAACTGTGGGTGGAGGCTCCCTCGATGCCAGTTCGCTCGAACGCTTCTCTCAAAATCTGATCCGCTGAGTTGGTGTGCAGATGCTTCCAGTGGTGGGAATGGTGGCGACCGGGGAATAAATAAGTCTGACCTGCGTGGGGTTTCCAAGATGTCAGGAGACTCCGCAAATCTTCAATGACTGGAATCGTTCTGGTTTGGAGCTGGCCTTTGGTGTTGCCCTTGCGGAAGTTGATTGTAGGTCGGACTGTACCTCTGGCAGTGTAAATATCGATGACTTCCAGGGAACAAGCTTCGGCAATCCGACAAGCGGTGTAGAGGCAAACTCCAAACAAGGTGCGATCGCGTGAGGTCTGCAAACCTTTGTTAAATAGCAGTTCGATTTCCTGTTGCGTAAGGATTTTCGCCTGGCCGTGCCGTTCTATCTTCATGCTTGGTGTATACCCGACCCGATACCAGAAAGTTTGCCGCAAATGCTGCATTGCTGCATCCGTCGGGGGTATTTCTTAACGTAGCGCTCTAGGAATCAGCAAGTTTGGTTCAGGCGATGGCAGTTCGAGTGTTGAGAGCTGCTATAGCGTGTTTAAATAGTTAAACTTTGGCTTAGGGTAAGATTTGCGGTGGAAAGTTATAAAGTCATGCTGGAAAACATAAAAGGCTTTTGCGAGCGTCTTGATTACGACCCGAGTAAGGGATATTGGCTTGCTGTTATAGCGTTACCAGATTACTTTGAGAGCTTGGAGATATACATTGCTGGTGATGCGAATGGGCTTAATCCAACGCTCGAAAAAGCAGTAGTTCGCGTTCTCAACAACTTTATTTAGTACCGTTGAGCCAACAGTCAAAGCTTATCTAGTTAACATAAAATCAGGTACTTTTTTTAAAGGCGGAGTCAAAGATGTGATTCTTCAGTTAAATGATTGTTACAAGACTGAAAGTGTCTGGGACATCATGTGGCTGAAGTTTTGCGATGTTGATAAACCCGATCAATATGAGGTGGTTTGCACTGCCGATTCAAGCTTGCCGTTTGGACATAGCTGTTGCCTATGGATTGTAACTTTATGCAATGATACTCCTATTTCACACTACGGCAATTTTTGGTAAGACATGGATAAGTGGTGATTCAAAACATATAGTATCAACCTGAGTTCGCAATGGCGGTGTCTATATTTTCTGATTCCGCGATCGCTCGGCGGCCTAGGGGGAGAGAATATACATTTATCACGGCGCAAGCCCAATGGTTCTTCTTTGGAGGTGAATGAGTAATTGCAAATATAGCCCCTACCTATTTACTATCCCCAAAACGCTCGCACCCAATATGCACCTGCCACTCCACTACTCTAGTAGATTCTGCTAACATACCCTCCAGGGCGCGGGGACTGCTGCTAACAATTGTTTGAGCTTCTTCCACATTTTCTGCCTGAATCACCCAAAGCCCTGTTCCATCATGGGGAAAAAACGGGCTTTATTCACAGTAGTATTCCTTTGTCCTGTTGCTCGCGAAACCAAGCTAGCTGATTGGGGTCGTGTTCGGGGTGAGCGTTTTTGTAGTCGTAATACTCTGGAATGGTTGCTACAACAACGGCAAAAAGTTTAGACACAGTGCTTTTCCAAAACTGATAAAGTTCAAATCAAAAATAGCATAATACTCCAATTACTTTTGGTCGCACCCGCAGTTTTGTCATTTTTGAGTAAGGGTTGAAGCCCAGCTATGCAATGCCTAATTCTCTATTTTACTGGCGCACAACGAGATAGCCCCGTGTCTTTTTGGAAATAGAATCGGTAGTATTCATCGCTTTCCAAAGATTTTCAGTAGAAGTCCATACAGGCGGATATTTATAGCTGGCTACGTCTTCAATCAAAAACCGATCGCTTTGCTCGTGATAGGCAGCGAGGGGAGAAATATGCCCGCTTTTACCCTGACCCAAAACAGAGCGTTGGTAGTTCACGATTATATAGTCGCCAGAACGGTTAAGGTTGGCTTTAGCTTGAGTACGAAATTGGTTAAGTGTTGTCTCCGACGCATAGTAGACCTCAACTTTGACGTTGTGACTTCTGAGCAAAGCAGCTAATTCATCAAGAGTCATGCCCGAAAAAGTAACGGCATAAGAAGAACGGATATTCTGGGTTTGACCGTCAAAAAAGGTGTCTTGGGTTAGGGTGCGATATCCCTGTTTTTTGCTGCCGAGTGCGTTCAGAACCATCACACTACTAGCCACACCACAATAGGCGGGACGCTTTTGAGTTTCAATGTGGGTGCTAAGCGGTTGAAAATCCTGTTTGCTCTTGCTCTGGTTCAATAGCTGTTGTCCTTCGGGTGATTCTAGAGAAACTAAAGTTTTGGGAAGTGGTAGTCGATTAACAGAAGGTGGTGAGAAGGCTTTCCAGGTAAAAACGCTTAAACCTGTGCCGAAAATTAGTAGAATACCCCCTCCAGCTTTTATTAGTCGCCCTCGCCATCGATGATTTCTCGACTTTTGATTTAAGTCCATATCTTCATCTCTCCCAAGAACAGTTGTGTGAAAAAAGTCTTAGTCAGAATTGGTCGTTGAACAATTAAACCTTACAATGTCTAGACCTTGGCATCTGGTTAGTAGCTCGGGTAACTATCGCCTTTGCTTTGGACATCATTATAGCAAGTCTTTTTAGGGTTAAAGTTTCATTATAATTAAGGAAAAATATCATTGTTATAAAGCGGTCTGAAAAATTTAGATTCTGTAATATAATTTTGAAATCTCTGCCTGGGAGCAAGATTGCATCATGCCGCCAATGCCAACAGTCACAGTCAAGTCAAGATACAAGCCGCAATCTATCGATACCAGCATTGAGGCGGACGTGCTGATGTTTCAGCTATTGCGACAGTTAACGCCCCAACAAAAAGTACAGCGGACTTGCGCTTTCAATCAAGCGGTGCGAAGGCTGGCAATATCTGGAATAAAGAACCAGTATCCCAATGCTGCTGAGACAAAAGTTCGGCAAGAATTTATTAAAAGGTGCTTGGGTGTTGAGTGGATAGAAGTTTTATCAGACAGTAAAGATTGGGGCGAACTCGTGATTGCTGATCCGATTCTGTTAGCGCAAAAAATAGCCAGCATCTTGCTACCGCTGAATATTCCCTATGTTGTGGGAGGTTCGGTGGCGAGTTCGCTGTTGGGAGAGAACAGATCTACGCAAGATTTGGACTTAGTAATTGACCTGGAATCGCGAACAGCACAGAGACTAATTGATGCCATGTCAGGCGAGTTTTACATAAGCGAGTCGGCTGTGACTGAAGCGATTGCCAATTCAAGAACAGCACCCCGCGAATCATCGTTCAATGTCATCTATTTGCCTTCGATGGAGAAAGCAGATATTTTTGTGATGGGCAGCGATGACCCTTTTTCGGCTTCCGTGATGAGCCGACGCCAACTTTTCCCTGTTAGCGGTTTAACAGAGGAGGGAATTTACATCTACTCACCCGAAGATATCGTCCTGCAAAAACTCAGTTGGTACAAACTAATTCCTGGCGGTTCCCAAAAGCAGTGGAGGGATGTGTTGGGAGTTTTGAAGGTGCAAGGGGAACGACTCGATATCGCTTACTTAAACCAGTGGGCTGTTACACTCAAACTAACAGATTTACTCTCTGGAGCGTTACTTCAATCAGGATATTAATAGTCGGCAATTTAGAATGAAACAAAACAAACAACAGCTTGCTATTGCTAAGAAAATCCAAAAATGGATTCAAGCCACCCAAGAAGTTGAAAAAGCTCGCTTTGCCATACCGATAACCAGGCTGACGAGTATCAAAAGTCTGTGCGTTGATGAACTCGTCGCCGAAAAGTTTGCGCTCTACATTGCTCGACTGGTGCAGCAGCAGATAAATCAGGCGAATTGTCCAGAACATTTTACGGAGGAAGAATGGGAACAGCAAAAACAATTAGTGGATGAAGCGATCTCACTGATGGACAGTTACCGAGAAAACCCTAGTTACGAAAGCCGGCAATCTTTGAGAAACTTATTGAGAGACATTGATGGGGTGCAAGGGGATGACTACCGCAATTTTAGGTGGACAACGGTGCGCTTTGTTCGCAGTGGAGATTTACTAAAGCTAGAGTATGCACTGCGCTGTTTTGTAGAGACAGATTTTCCCTATTGGGCTTACAAACTAGCTAGAGAATATGTAGAAGGCTATGGATTGCAGTCGGGTTCGGGTATCGTTGCTGAATCCGTACCCATGTTGTTGGAAGTAGCAGAATTTTGGTGTCAGTATTATTTCAATCAGAGTTTGAACGAGAAATTTCCTGATGGGGGCGCGATCGCTCTTGTGAGGTAGGGTCGTTGGGTCGGGTGAGATGCGAATTTATCAATTCCAGAGAAACGCTCAAAATCAAGCAGATACTCAGGCGCAGCGAGGGAACTGGCAGCTACCCATTTGCGGGATGAAGCATAATGAAGCTTGACCTAAAACAACGGGGCTATTTTTAATGATTCTCCAAGGGATTGTTTGTGTGAAGCTAACAAATTTGCTGAGGATTGAGTGATTGCGGGTTGCGGGTCAGTTGCCAATGTGCCAGTTGATTATGACAGAAGTGATGTGATTACATGAGCCAATATTTTTTGTGTTTGGCTTTATTTATTTCAGGATTAATTGTGGAGACTTTAAAACTTTTTAAGTTTATAATAATTTTTCCTTTTTCTAGAATAAGTGTCATTTTTACTCATATAAAAAAATTAGACCAAAGAAATCATCGGCCGTCTTTAGAGGAACAGCGTATGGGTTTATATGATGGTAGCGGAGTTCATCACCCCGATGGATTAAAGTGGAAGTTCAATACAAAAAGCAGAATACGTGTTTCTCCAGTCGTTATTAATCAAGTAGTGTACGTTATAAATGACCAGGGTACTTTCTATGCAGTTAATAGCCGAAATGGAAAAGCCAAGTGGACTTTTCAAATACCAAAAGAAGGGGAAGGGTCTGAAAATGCCTTCTTACGTCCATCGCCACCGACAATTGTTGATGATGTTGCCTACATCAGTAACGATAATCAGTTGTATGCAATAGACCTGAAAACAGGTATAGCTAAATGGACATTTGCCACCCCAGGCGTAGTGGAATCATCGCCCGTTGTAGCAGATGGTGTTGTTTATGTAGCCAGTAATTTTACGGAAATACACGGGTCAAACACCGAGCTCCCTTGCACACCTATTCTGAACGTACAGGGTTATCTCCAAGCTGTGGATATTGCTACCAAGCAAGTAATATGGCAATTTGAGCAACCCAATGGAGTTAGTTCTCTTGCTGTTGCTGATGGCACAGTCTACATTTTTGCATTTGGTAGTTTCTGGTCACTAGATAGTGCTTCATCTGCGGTACAGTGGCAATTCAACAAACACAATCTCAGTTTTTTGGCTCCAGTGGTTGTTAACGGAATAGTTTATGTTAGCTGTCCGTCCTACTATTCCTCTACAAAAAGTTCAGTTTTTGCTTTACATAGTGCTAGCAGACAAATTGTATGGGAATTCCAAACAAGCGGTTATATCTGCACAAGTCCGTTAGTCACTGATGACATGGTTTACATTGGCACTAGAGAGGGATATTTATTGGCTCTCAACAAAGAAACAGGACAATTACAATGGACTTTTTACCGTGGTGATTGGAACATCAATTACCCTAGTATGGCTGAGGGAATAGTTTATTTCGGCAGTGAAGACGGAAATCTTTATGCCTTATTCAGCACTACAGGCCAGCAACTGTGGAAGTTCACAGCAATGGGTGGAGTGTCTTCATCTCCTGCTATTGCTGCTGAAGTGGTTTACTTTGGCAGTGAAGATGGTTATCTATACGCAATTGATACTACAACAGCACTAATTAACCAAATCCTTTCAGATGCTTCAATTCAAGGAGAGCCTTTAGCAGATCCTCCAATTAGCTCAGATGGAGCTATGTATCGCGCCAATCCACAACAAACTGGTGTTTACATTACTAGAGGTGTTCACCAGGTTGTTGGATTGAAGTGGAAATTCTCGCTGGATAGACATTTATCATCCCCCCCGATTGCCGCGAATGGAATAGTTTATGTCGGCTGCAGTTACTCTAATCTTTATGCTATAGATGCTGAAGTTGGAAAACAAGTATGGCAGTTTGACAAAACAACTTATTCTTGTTCCGCTGTGGCTGATGGCATGGTTTACATCGGAGGTGATTCTTTGTATGCACTTTCTGCGATGACTGGACAAGAACAGTGGTCTATCAAACTCAGCAGCGCTGAGTTTCCTGCTGTTGTTAATGGCACAATCTATGTTTACAGCAGAAACAAAGACGGATCTCACAAACTCTCTGCCCTGTCGTGTCGGAATGGACTATTAAAGTGGCAGGCCCAAGTGTCCTTATCTAGCGGTTGCCCTTTGATAGATGATGAAATCGTTTTAGTACACAATTATCATTACGTAAATGCGCTTTCTCTCGCTACAGGAGAAGTTGCATGGCAATTCAAAACTCAACAGTACGACGATCGCTTATCAGCTATTTCTGATGGAACAGTTTACTTGGTTGGACAGAAAAATTTCTATGCAGCAGATATCCGTACTGGAGAGGTGAAGTGGAACTTTAGTCCAGAAAAAGGCTCGTTGAGACACGATCTGGCGATTTTTGATGGCACAGTTTATACTATCAGCCAAAATACTCATACACTCTACGCACTTTCCTGCACAACTGGGGAAGAGAAGTGGCAGTTTACAACGGATACTAACATACAAACACCTCCGACTATTGCTGACGGAATTGTTTACTTAGGAACCTTTAGCGGTAATGTTTATGCAGTAGATGCTCTGACAGGACAACAACTATGGAAGTTTGCCATAGGAACGGCATTATGCTCTGAACTGGCGATCGCGGAGGGGGTAATCTATACTACGGGCTCTGACGGGAAGCTTTACGCGCTCAGTTGAATTAGGGGAAAGTATGCGATCGCCAACTATCAAAATTTTGTTTTCCGCGCGTTGCTGATTTACGGTATGAAAGACTAAATATGCAAATTTTAGAAACCAGTATCTACAAAGCTTCTGGATTTTCGACTTATTTTTTTCATACCCTGATTAAGCAAGGCTGGGTTTCTTTTTCCCCTACAGTTACGAGATATGGACAAGTTTCCAGAATACGATCCTCGCTGTGGTCGTGAGACAGAGGGCCAGTGGTGGAGCCTGCCACAAGACATTGCTTTAGCCAACACTCCTGAATTCAGTCAACGTTTCTTCGCTCAAGTGTTCAACGAATTCCCAGCATTGGCGACAAGCGTCGTTTTCTTGCGATGGTCTGTTGGGCCAGACGACCTCTACGCAGTATTTAACTTCTCTAGCGGTGGGTTTGGCGTGCAGATCGATCCGGGGCTAGAGTACATCATAGTGTGGGGGACAGGCGAGCATGGGGAGTATGGCGATTGGATGGGCGATGGCGCTCGGTTAGCGGAGAGCGCTTGAGGATGTCCGTACCTTAGTTCGGTGGTTTGAGAGTTTGTCTAATACGGTTGAGTGATGATGAGACAAGTGCTGGTGAGCGATCGTAAATTCCGAAGGCGTTTAGTCTGAACTTTCCCCTGCAAATGTTACTTGCATAGACGAGCGAAGCCTTCGATCGCAAAGATTTTAATTGAAGTACAAGCAGCAGATAGATTTGGGCTGCATATCTCCAGCAAAACCATATCCAAGCTAAACTGATAATCGCCCTAATTTTTAGAATTATCTATGGGACAAGAAAGCGCAATATGATATCTGGGGAAATCAAAAGTCGGCGTTGCTGAATTAGAGTAAGTAGGTCGGCGCCAAAAAACCGAACTATGTTAAAATAAGTAAAGAAAGAGAACACATCTACTGAGGTAACTCAA
>NZ_JAUBSD010000151.1:0-8525 GCF_036704575.1 Microcoleus sp. K5-D4 | reverse complement strand
GCCTCTGAAGTATCAAAATCAGATACCCCCGTTGTGACTGCACCCGCAACATCCGATCCTGCTAAAACCGAAACTGACGTAACTTCCACCAACTCCGATGAGCTCGCGGTCGCGATCGAGAAACCATCTGTTTCCGTTGTGGAAACTTCCCCTGTCACAGATAAAACAGCCCTAATTTCTGAGAGTGAAGATCAAGCGATCGCACCGCTTGACACTGGATCGACCACACCAGTATCGTCAGAAAAGCCAGTGGTGACAACCGAGTCTTCATCTAGCGTCACGGGGGATGCAGGAGCGATCGCCTCTGAAGTATCAAAATCAGACACCCCTGTTGTCACTGCACCCGCAACATCCGATCCTGCTAAAACCGAAACTGAGGTAACTTCCACCAACTCCGATCAGTTCGCGGCCGCGATCGAGAAACCATCAGTTTCCGTTGAGGAAAATTCCCCTGTCCCAGATAAAGCAGCGGTAACTTCTGAGAGTGAAGATCAAGCGATCGCACCGCTTGACTCTGGATCGACCACACCAGTATCGCCACAACAGTCAGTTGTTACAACCGAGTCTTCATCTAGCGTCACGGGGGATGCAGGAGCGATCATATCCGATACTCCCAAAACTTCCGATTCAGCAGTAGTAACGGATAATAATTCAGGAGCGATCGCTGTTAATCCAACTTCTACCACATCGCCAAATTCAGTAACAGCAGACAATTCTGTTTCCAATGTTACTGGGGATAATGGGGGTGCGATCACGCCGACAACTGATGCTAATACCCAGCCCACCGTAGCAGAGACCGTGGCGAGTCAGGAGATGGATGGAATTACATTAATAAAAGAAGCAAACCCTCTGGTTTCTACTACACAGCAACCAGCAGTAGGAAATGTGTTGGGTGAGAATGAGGAGGGAGGCACGATCGCATCTACTACACAGCCAACCTTACAAAAGCCTGTTGCTACAGCCCAAAATTCAGTTAACAATTGGCTATATGAGATTAAGCAAGAATTAACTACTCTTAATAATCAGGAGGCTCAAAGTTTAAATCATCTTCAAGATGTATTAACTGGCATTGACAGCGGAATTCAGAAACAGGTTGACGACTTTAAAGCTTCTATTTTTGCAACTGAGAACTCTCTTAATAGTCAGTTACAATCACTAGAAAGCCAACTTACCAATGTTGATGGTGAGTTATACAACGCAGCCTACAATCACCGGAGTACGCTTTCTCAAATTCAAAACTCAACGGATGCTCAGATAAGTGCTGCCAGTGACCAACTTTCAAACGTTGGTAACGATATGTACGACCAAGTGTACAACGTTTGGAGCAAAGTCTCTCATTCTGGAGACTACATGAATGATTGGGTAGAGTATGTAGAAAGCAATCTCTCCAGCAGTGGTAACTACACAAATGAGTGGGTTGACTACGCAAAAAATACCGTTTCTAACAATGGTCAATTCATGTATGACTGGGCGAACTATACCGGGAGCGACCTATCTAATACTAGCAATTACTTGAATCAGTGGGTTGACTACGCAAACAGTACAGTTTCTAACGTTGATAAATTCATGTATGACTGGGTGTACTACACCTGGAGCCAACTGAATGGCAAGGGGTTTGGAAACGATGTTTGGGATGACTACCGCGCCCTCGATAGCTACAGGCTTACAGCCATGGCTGATGCCAGGAATCAATCCAACGCTTTCAAGGGCAGTAAAGAGACTGTGATGAGCAGTCTATGGAATCAGTACCAGAGCATGGATGCCTACCGTCGTCAGGAGATGGGCGATGCTTGGAATCAATACTACAACTTAGCTGCATACCGCGAACAGGGTATGGATAATGCCTGGAATGAATACTATGCTCTCAAAGGCAATAAAGAAACTGTAATGAATAGCCTTTGGAGCCAGTACCAGAACCTGGATACCTACCGTCATCAAGTGATGGGTGATGCTGAGAATCAGTTGGATGCTCTTAAGAATTCTAAAGAAGCATTCATGAGTCAAGCTTGGAGCGAGTATCAAATACTGGAAAACCAGCGTAGTCAAGTTATGGGTGATTACTGGAGTCAGTACGAGCAACTGCAAAACTCCAAAAATTCAATCATGGCAGAAGCTTGGCAAGACTATCAAGCTTTAGATGTTCAAAGTCATAAAATTACGGATGATGCCTGGACTGAGTACGATGGTCTGAAAAACTCTTGGAGCGAGTGGGTAGACGACTCTCAAGCTGAAATAGATGTTTGGGCGAAGATTCTGTCTTCTGAAAATCGCTGGTACGAAACATCACCAGCAGATATTTTGATGAAAAATGGTTTGCCCTTAATTGGTCTAATTGACTCAGGCTTCCACGTTAACAATCCTGACGTTAATGCCTCTCGAATCACTCTGGGTAAGGATTGGGTAGATGGTGACAGCGACCCCTTGTTGCAACCAGGAGAGGGAGATCAACATGGTACTCAGATGTTAGAGGTAATTGCTGCCACTCGTAACAATGGTATTGGAATTGATGGCATTAATGACAAATCTCCTCTATGGCTAGGTCGTGCGATTGGTTCTGGAGACTGGGCGCAGTCATTGATCGAGTTTGTGGACGCGGCTAAGGCATCGGGACAACCAAATGCTGTGGTGAACCTCAGCTTTGACTTGACCCAAACGAATCCGGATGGAAGTGTTACTACTCGCTACGAATTGACTTCCCTGGAACGGGCAGCTTTGCTTTACGCTCAACAGAATAATGTTCTGGTTGCTACCTCTACTGGGAACCAAGGAACTACTATGTCAGCACTTGCTCAGGCTACTAAGGAGTTTGACAATATCCTGGTGGTTGGTGCTGCTGAAGGCTGGCAAAAAGCAGATTATTCCAGCTATGGAGAAGTCGATTATGCCAACTACGGCAAAGGCGTCGATATCCTAGCACAAGGCACTGCTAGCAATGGTGCATCTGGTACATCAGTGGCAACTGCCAAAGTCACGGGTGCTGCATCTCTAATTTGGGCAGCTAATCCAAGCCTGAACTACACCCAGGTTATCGATATCCTCAAAGGCACAGCTACCGAGCTGAATGCGTCTAATTGGGACGCTGAGACTGGTTTGGGATTGCTGAACATCTCAGCAGCAGTCTATCTGGCGAAGGCAACAAAACCAGAAGTTTACACACCTCCTAATATTGATTTGGTTCAGGCTACCCTCAAGAACGGAAATATCCCAGAAGTTTACTGGCCTGAATTCTATAACCTACACCACTACTATGACCTGGAATCCAAACTCGAAAAATCTGCCTGGATAGATTCGGATGAAATAACTTCTACAGAGCGAGCCGCTTTGAGCCTTCCTAAACCTCCTGGATGGGTCAAGGAAGCGGCAGTAGTCGTGGCTGTCGTTGCGCCATCAGCTGAGACAATAGCAGCTGCAGTATTACTCAACCGGAAAAAAGAAGAAGACAAGAAGAAAGAAGAGGCAGCGCGGAAACAAGCGGCAGCGAAGCTGGAGGAGGCGCGGAAAAAAACAGCAGCAGCAGAGAAGGTTAAAACTGAAGCAGCAGCAGCAGTAGTAGCAGCAGCAGCTAAGGTTAAAGCAGCAGCAGATGCGGCAGCAGCAGCAGCTAAGGTTAAAGCAGCAGCAGATGCGGCAGCAGCTAAGGCTAAGGCTGAAGCAGCAGCAGCGGAAGCCAAACGACAGGAGGAAGAGAAGAAAAAGCAAGAGGCTGAAAAAAATGCCAAGAACATAGTTGCTACAGCTAAAACCAATGTAGAAAACGCCAAAGCGTTTGCTCAGAATGCGGTCACAAACGCTCAGAATACACTAGAAGCCGAAAAAGCAAGGGCACAAAACTTAATAAACGATGCCCGGACAGCTTTAGCAAATGCTGACCAGTCCTCGCAGGAGGCTATTGAAACTGCCCAACAAGCTTTGGAAGCAGCCATAGAGGAAGCCAACCGCATTGTTGCGTCTGCTGAAGCGGTCTTGGTACAGACCCAAGCAGAGGCACAAAAACTTATAGACGATGCCCAAGCTGGACTAGCAGCAGCAGAAGCTCAAGCACAGCAGATATTGGCAGACGCTCAAGCTGCATACGAAGCAGCAGCAGCAGAGGCAGCAGCAGCAGCACTAGCATATCAAGACGCACTAGCAAAGTCTAAAGCAGCAGAAAAGAATCTTGCAGATGCTAACGCTGCTTTAGCTAAAGCAAAAGCTGATTTAAAGCAAAAAACGAAAGAGCATCAAGAAGCGGTAGCCACACTTGAGACATTGCAACAAGAAGAGCTAGAGCTCGAACGGCAGGAACAAAATCGGCGCAAGAAGGGATTCTTTAATCGCTTGAGCGAGAGTGTCAAGCAGTTTTCAAAGGATATCAGCGAGAACATTAAGAGCAATCTAGATGGCGTAGACGTTGGTGCTGTCGTCGCTGCCTTGAAGAAAATTCCGTATGTCGGCACAGTTGTCAATGGTATCGAGGGATTAATTGCCCTGATTCAAAATGATTGGAAAGAGGTTGTTAAGAGCGGAGTCAATGGGGTACTGAAAATAATACCCGGTGGCACTGCTGTTCCAGAGAAAGTGGTCAATATACTCATAGATGTCGGCTGGGGGATTATTAGTAAAGACTACCCGACAGCCTTGAAAGATGTCCTCAAAGAGCTTGAGGTGAAAGATAAGGTAGCGAATACCTTTGTAGATGTTGCTTGGGCGATGAAAGATGGTGACTGGAAGGATGTTTTAAGTGCAGGTTTGTCCGGTGCTGGGTTTAATAATGCCGACAAATTTGTAGGCATTGCCTGGGGCGTGATGAAAAATGGCGATTATACCAATGCTCTGAAAACAGGGCTAGAAGTTGCTGGATTGGACAAATTAGGCATCAATTCAAGCCAATCTCAAGCATTTGTTAAGTCCGCGATCGCGCTTAAAGATAATCAAACTAGCAAGGTTGCAGATGAATTACTCTTAGTTGCGGGTACACAGTTTGCTAGTAGTTCTTGGGTGCGGGATCTTAAAGACAGCAATCCTAACAATGACCGTGCTGCTGTCACTCAAGGGTTATCAGCCGTTGGCTTTAAGAATGTAGAGCAGTGGGTTAATATGGCGTGGGATGTCAAAGACAAGAAATACCTTAACGCCATTTCCACTGGGTTCGGGCTAGCTGGGTTCTCACAAGGCAAAGACTGGGTAGACATGGCGTGGAGTTTGCAGCGAGAGGATTACCTCAAAGCGCTTTCTACAGGGTTCAAAGTTGCTGGCTTCGCGGAAGGCGAACATTTAGCCAAAGCTGCTGTTAACTTAAGACAGGGTAAGCCTTTGGATGCTTTCTTTGAAGGCATACGCATGATTCCCGGTGTCGGGGATTTAGTCAATGCTTTCAAAGCAGTAGGCGATGGCGATTTCAAAGGTGTCGCCAACTCGCTTGCTAAAGTGGCTACTAATCCTACGCTTCTCAAATTGCTTGTTAGCTAGTATAGATGTGGGGCGGGTAAATTAGGAATAGTTGTCACCCGCCCCCACAAGTTAAAACGCCATTATTAACAAATATTCCCAATGGACATAACCAATTTTTTAACGATAGACAGTGTAACTTTATCTTTAGAGCAATCCCTTGGCTACCTCCGCACGGCTGGTAAACTATCTACCGTTGTGTTAGAAATTGCCCAGCAGTATCTCTTAGAAAACGAAATCAAGGCTTTAGAGATTTCCGAACCAGAAGCCGATATCGTAGAACAATTTATCCTAGAATTTCGCTTGCAACAGCAATTAACCAGCCCTGAAAGTTTCCAAAAATGGTTATTGACAAATGCAATTACTTATGCTGATTTCAAGCAGCAGGTGAGTTTTCGCATCAAACAAGAAAACCTCAAAGAAAAAGTCACGGAATTAAAAGTACAAAAATACTTTGTGCAAAATAAAGAAGGTTTGGCTCGGGTTGTTCTTTCCCGCATTGTCGTACAGCATCCAGAAATTGCTGAAGATTTGAAAGCGCAACTGGAACAAGGTGCAGATTTTGTCCAATTAGCTAAACAATACTCCACCGTAGATGATGCTGTAGTAGGTGGCGTAATGGGGCCAGTTATTCGCGCTCAGATGCCAGAAATGGTTCGCAAGGCCACAGAAAATGCACAAGTTGGACAAATTATTGGCCCGCTTCAGATTGAGGGACGCTATTGTTTGTTGAAAGTCGAACAACTGCTACCTGCTTCGTTAGAAGGTGCTTTAAAGCGAGATTTGGAAAATCTGCTGTTTGAGGAATGGTTAAAAGAGAAACTACAAAATATGAATGTCAAGTTGAATTAGATTATTTAATGTGACTTTGATTGCACAATCATTCTCGCTATTGGTTGTGACTTTGTATGAGGCGTAATACCCTTCATACAAAGTCAGCAGTCTCTTTTAACCGCCGAATCATCAAGGGGGTGGCTAACTTGTGGACGATCGCGACCAAGAAAAGCTATACATTTAGTCTATATTTTGGGGAACCATCATCAGCACTAATTCACCTATGACATCCACCGCCACGATCGCCACCCCTCTAACCTGGACACAACTAGAAGCCCTCACAGACTTTGAAGTCGATCGCGTCAACGGGCCAACCAACGCTCAATCCCGCTTGCGCCTCTTCGGTAAAACCGAATCCGATGTGCGAGTCACCCTGTACCGCGATAACCATGCTTGGTGTCCCTACTGCCAAAAAATCTGGCTGTGGTTAGAAGAAAAAGAAATCCCCTACCGCATTGAGAAAGTTACTATGTTCTGCTATGGGGAAAAGGAAAGCTGGTACAAGCGCAAAGTGCCATCGGGAATGCTACCGGCGATCGAACTAGACGGCCGCATCATCACCGAAAGCGATGATATCTTAATCGCCCTCGAACGAGTCTATGGCCCCTTGGGTTTGGGCATGGAAAACCCGGCAGTAATACCCCTGCGGCGGTTAGAACGACTGCTGTTTAGGGCCTGGTGTTCTTGGCTGTGCTACCCAGCAAGTTCAGCCAGAGTAGAACAGCACAACCGCAACCAATTTATCAGCGTCGTCACCCAGGTAGAAAAGGCTCTCGCCAGCACCGCCGGGCCTTATTTCCTCGATGAATTTGGCACTGCGGATGTCATCTTTACGCCCTACGTCGAACGCATGAATGCCAGTCTTTACTACTACAAAGGCTACTCGATGCGGGAAGAAAACCCGCGCTTTGCTGACTGGTTTGCGGCGATGGAAACCCGCCCTACCTATCGCGGCACTCAGAGCGATTTTCACACCCACGTCCACGATTTACCGCCTCAGATGGGCGGGTGTTATGAAAACGGCGAACCTCAGATGCTTCTCAATAAAGCCCGCGTGGATAATGGGCCTTGGGCTGGATTGCCGGATGTGATGTATCCAGAACCGGAAACCTCCCGCGCTGAAGCACTTCATCGCGTCATTAAGCACCAGCGCAACATCGTTCGAGTCAATCCTGCTGATGACAAGTTATTCGATGAGGCTTTGCGTTGTGCTTTAACTTTGATGATGACTGGCGAAGTTTGTACGCCGCCGCCTGGTTCTGATGCGGCTTTGCGGTATTTGCGCGATCGGGTGAATGTGCCCCGCGATATGTCGATATACGCGGCCAAGCGATTGAGGGAAGCGTTGGAGGAAACGGCGGCTTTGGTGGGTGATGGCCAAGGTTCTCCGATTCTGCTGAAGCATCGGCGAGATCAAGATCCGGCTAATTTTGTGTAGGATTATAAGCCGATCGGAATCAGACGGAATCGGCGTTGCTGCTGCTCTACTTCATAAGTTTGCTATCTGCTCGATCGATGTGCTACCATTGGTAGTATTAAAAGTAGCATAAATAATATGAAAGTATCTATCTCTTTGCCAGATGAGCTAGTGCGTTACATTGACGAGCGTGTAGAAAATCGCAGTCGGCTAGTTGAGCTTTTATTGCAAGCATGGCGCAAGCAACAAGAACAGCAGGCAATGGTAAAAGCCTGTTTATTACTGGATGAACTGAGCGATGAATTAACCGATGAGGATGAAGCATGGCAGCAAGCAGCGATTACCGACTGGGAAGCATCTGGCTCGTGAATTTCGATCCCTCAGTCGGTACAGAAGTCCGCAAGACTCGACCGGCGGTAATTATTTCAGGAACTGCTTTTAATCAACGCAGTAAAGTTACAGTTCTGCCCATCACTTCTGCTGTTCCAAACGAGCATTTACGGCCCATTGTTTTGCCAGTAATTCCTTCGACTCTCAATGGTCTGAGTACCGAGAGTTTTATCGTGTGCGTCGATCCGATGACGTTTGATAAACGCAGACTTGTCCGCTGTCTTGGGCAATTAGAGTTGCAACAAATACCAGAAATTCAACAGATTTTGGCTCGATATTTAGAACTTGAAGAGTAGGGCAATCCAAAAGCTGGGGGTAACAAACATAGCATCGAGTGACGCAGGATTTCTGGATGGTTGACAAAAATTTCTACATTTCGACCTGGGGGGGTAACAACCAGCCTGAAACCCATACCTTTGTAAGGATTGAGCCAATGTGTGCTAAAAAAAGATAGGCA
>NZ_JAUBSD010000150.1:0-8868 GCF_036704575.1 Microcoleus sp. K5-D4 | reverse complement strand
AGAGCATTGATATAATCCGGTGCAATAAGTAAAGCAGAATTATAGGCTGCGATCGCTTCAAAGTAAGACTGTTTTGCTGCCTCAAATTCACTTAGCTGTGCTTGCAATTCGCCCAGACTTCGCAGCGTATTCCCTTTGTTGTTGAGAGCATTGATATAATCCGGTGCAATAAGTAAAGCAGAATTATAGGCTGCGATCGCTTCAAAGTAAGACTGTTTTGCCGCCTCAAATTCACTTAGCTTTGCTTGTAATTCACCCAGACGTAGTAGCGCAATCCCTTTGCTGTTGAGAGCATTGATATAATCCGGTGCAATAAGTAAAGCAGAATTACAGGCAGCGCTCGCCTCAAAGTAAGACTGTTTTGCCGCCTCAAATTCACTCAGAATTGCTTGCAAATTACCCAGACGTAGTAGCGCAATCCCTTTGTTGTTGAGAGCACAAATATAATCCGGTGCAATAAGTAAAGCAGAATTACAGGCTGCGATCGCCTCAAAATAAGACTGTTTTGCCGTCTCAAATTGACTTAGCTGTGCTTGCAATTCACCTAGACTTTGCAGTGCATTCCCTTTGTTGGTGAGAGCAGCGATATCATCCGGTGCAATAAGTAAAGCAGAATTATAGGCTGCAACTGCCTCTAAATGTTCCTGTCTTGCCTCTACATATCGAGCCAACCGAGCATAGTAATCTCCCTCCGAGCGCGAAACTCTACCAAGCCAATAATCACTTTTAATCCACAACTCATCTCTAACTCCCAGCAGCGACTCGCATTCCCCGTAACGACTCAGCCGCAATGCTTCATCAAACACCTCTTCCCATTCCTTCACACCCCGCTCCCAATCCAAGCGATTAGCATGATAAATTGCCTCAGCCGCATCCCCCACTTCCCGATAATGCCCCTCTAAAACCTCATGCGCCCTGCGAGTTTTCGGATGATCCCGATCGGCATCCAAGCGCCGCAATAAATCGTGAATCCGATACCAATTATCCCCCCGCTTTTCCGATTTCCACACAAAGGAAAAACTCGTCAAAACCTCAAAATTTGCACTACTTGCCTGGAAGTGACAACCCACTCCCAATTTCACATACAAATCCTCATCAAAAGCGCTGCAAGCACTCAGCGAATGCACAGCCGATCGCACTTCCCGATCCACATACAAAAGCAGCCGATCCGTTAACTCCGCCGTCTTATTTTCCAACTTCGGAATCCCCGAAAAATCCGACGCCAGCAACTCGATTCCCCGTCTTCTTTCTGCCAGCACCACATCCGCGCACAAACCTAAATAAAACGGATGTACCTGCAAATTCTCCCAATTATCATCGGGATTGACGCTGGCATATTTAATTACAGCATCTGCCAAATCTGTCTTGTCAATCTCCACTTTGTGCAAGTAATCCCTCGCATCATCTGGGGACAAATGCCAAACCAATTGTGCATCTATATAATCTGCGGGAATCGGAAACTTCGACGCATTCGGCCACCGCAATTGCGTCACCGGACACTCTCGCCCCGCTACAGCAACCACAATCCCCAATTTGTAATCCAATGCCCTCAACAACCGCCGAAACCACTCATCTTGATACCAAAAAGTTGCGCCTTGAGAATTGCGTTTTTCATCCCACATTTTCTCGTGAGTATCGAACAGCATCACGAGGCGTTCTGGTTTGTTTTTGCCAGCCATAGCCGCATTCAAATCCCCAGCAAACAATTTCGGCAAACCGTCGGTTAACTCAGTATCAATATCTTTCCGCCGAATTTCATCTGCCTTTTCGTCGCTGACACCCAAGCGATTTTGAATTAATTTCATCGCCCGCTTGATACCGCCCAATTTATCTATCCCTTTCAGCACCGCCACAGCTTGCGCCACCACCGGAAAGTCTGCAAAAGTTTCAACTACAGGTGTCAACAATTCCATGACATCATCGGGAAAAAGCTGGCTGAGAGTTGCGTCAGACTCGCCTTTGTTCAGCAAATACCAAAAGCAAGCAAAATCGTAATTGGGAAATTTAAATTTATATTTTTTTGCTGATGCTGCTACATTTCGCCGCAGCATCAGCAAGCCGTAAAATCTATCTTGCGGTTTATCTTCTTTAATCGGTATCAATCCGAAATCGTGTCTGACTGCGGGTATGGGGGTGTAGTTTTTGGCTTCACGGACGAAATTAGCAACTTCGGCCGCTTTTGATTCTGGGAGTGCGCGCAATTGTTGCCAAACCTGCGGCGAAAATCTTTTGCAGCAGTTATACTGCAAGTGTTTTAGGAGCAATGACTTGCCGTTGCCTCCATCGCCGAAAAAATACAAAATTTGTTCCGGAGGCGGGTCTTCGTTTAAATAAAAGGCAAATCGGCGGGTAAATTCGTGTCTGTCGGTGAAGAGTTGGAGTTTGCGATCGTCCCCGATTGATTCGCTTTCAAAATTTTCGTCGTCAATTGGCATAAGTGTGCGGGTGAGGTGTTAATTTAATTATAAGCAAAAATTAGATTGAATCGGCGATTGAAATCGCTTCTTGTCAAACAAAGTCCGCCTTCGCGGACTAAGAGATAAAGGAAGTATTTAACCCGGATTTAGCATAAATCTTCAGTCTTCATAGCGAAGACTTTAACTTTGAGGGAGGGGTTTAAACTTCTGCCCGATCACAACGATCGTCCGCTGGGAATGGCCGAAAGTTTGAATATTGAGCGGTTTCAACCGCCGAAGAAACTGCAACAACTGGTGACAGAGAAATAGAGCTGTGTTAGAACAGCTATCGATCGACCACCCAAGCTATCTTAGAAAGGACGCTAGCGAAAGCACAGTCATGGCACCTCCCACTAATCAAAATCCGGCGGATTCATCTGCAAAACAGTCTTTAGAGGCTGGGCTAGCAGCTTTGAAACAGCAGGATTACCCCACCGCGATCGCCCTTTTAGAATCCGTTACCCAAACCGCAGCTAATCAACCGTCGGGAATTCGCGCGCAGATGGGGTTGGTGGCTGCGTACAAAGCAACAGGTAATGTGAAAGAGGCGATCGCCCTGTGCTCTTCCCTCGCCAAAAGTCCCAACACTCAAGTCAAAACTTGGGCCGAGCGCGCTTTAAAAGAATTAACCCCCCCTCGCCCCCCAAAGCCACCGGCAAATAAACCAAAATCCGCAGAAACTCCCCCCGAAACAGGCTTTGTCGCCTTTGATGCCGGAACAAAATCGCCGAAAAAATCGCTTGGGAGCGATCGACCGAGCGCAGACAAAAAAACAGGATTTTTACCTTTAGACCCGGTTGTAGAGCCAGAAAACGCCAAATCGAAACCGATTTCCCCGCCACCTCCACCCCCCACACAGCCGATTCGCCCGACATCAGAGGGCGGGCACGGGGGCACCGCCCCTACAGAAACCGCACCCGATACAGAAATTAGCAGCGAAAATAGTTCCGCTTCCCCAACAGATATCCCCGGAGTCGCCAGCCCAGATACTTACCAACTCACTTGGCGCGAAGCAGGCCGCGCGAAAAGCCCGCGCCCCCTCAAACCCCTGAAGTTGCTGGAGTTTCGGCTGCAAGCCGTTGCAAGTGCGATCGCCCTATTTTTCCTAGCCCGGTTTGTCCTGCAATTCCTGCTGACAAACACTAATTCTCTGTTGGTTCAGCTTTACATATTCACTAGACTGCCTATTTTCGCGCCGATTCAGCTTTTTTACCGCGATCCAACTCCGTTTGTTCAGATGGTTTTTGGATTGCTTTTGGCCTCGTCTCCGTGGCTGATAGACGCGCTGCTGAAACTGTTTTGCGGCATCGAAACCCTGCGCGGGTCAGTTTTATCCAAGCACAGCAAGGAAGCTAGTCGGGTACTGCGAAGTTTTTGTACCAAGCAAAATATGCCGGTGCCGGTGCTGAAACTCTTGCCGCTGAATGTTCCTGTAGCTTTCAGTTACGGCTGTTTGCCCCGTTTTGCTCGGATTGCGGTGAGTCGCGGGCTGTTGGAACAATTGACGGATGATGAAATTGCTACTATTTTCGCGCGGGAGTTGGGGCACATTTCTCACTTGGATTTTGCGCCGATGTCGCTGGCGCTGCTGGTGATTCAGATTCCTTACTTGATTTATTGGCAGGTGGCGCACTGGCAAGAGCGGTTGTGTGATTTAATGACGATCGAGTTTTTGCGTTCTGCTGTCAAATTTGTGGCCGCTGCAATTTCTGCTACGAGTTATGGGATTTATAAGTTGTTCAGGTGGCCGATGTTGTGGCTGTCGCGCCGCAGAGTGTATTTTAGCGATCGCACTGCTGCTGAAATTACGGGAAATCCTAACGGTTTGACGCGGGCACTGGGTAAAATTGCGATCGGCATTGCTGATAATATCGAACAGCAAAAACAAACTAGCTTTTTCCTCGAAAGTTTCGATCTATTGTTACCTGTAGGCGTTGGACAAGCTGTAACCCTTGGTTCTGCTGCATTACACGCGCCGCTAGAACAGATTTTGCTGTGGGATGTCAGCAATCGCGAGCGCAACTGGTTGACGGTTAACCGCGCGCATCCTTTGCTGGGAGAGCGTTTGAAGCTGTTGGCCCTCTATGCTCAATTTTGGCAACTGGAGACTGAGTTAGATTTGGCAAACGCGGGAGTCCAAGAACAACCCAGGAAAGGAAAATTGTCTCTGTTTAAGTCAATACTCGAATTTAAAGATTCAAAACTATTTTTACAGGGTGCGCCGTTTTTTGGAATTCCGATGAGTTTGGCGATAGTCGGGGTGCTTTGGCTGATTGGCGGGATTTTTTCGAGGACGAGTATCTGGCAGTTGGATTGGCTTTGGGGCGATCGATCGATTCTTTGGGGGTGTTTGCCGATCGGATTTAGCATCGGTACTTTGATGCGGATCAATTATTTCTTCCCGGATATTACACCGCGAGAAACCGCTTCGCCGAGTTTGCCGGAAATTTTGTCAAATCCCGATAGTTTGCCGCTGGATGCTGAACCGGTGCGGCTCGAAGGCCAACTTTTGGGTCGATCGGGTATGAATAATTGGCTGGGACAAGATTTGATTTTGCAAACGGCGACAGGTTTGGTGAGGTTGCACCATGTTTCGAGGTTTGGCTACATTGGCTCTTTGTGGCCATTTTTGTTCAAAGAGACTACTCGCCCCAGCGATTTGATCGGAACATCTGTTGTGGCGACTGGTTGGCTGCGCCGGGGTGCTACTGTGGCGATCGACCTTGAAAGTCTCCGCAGTCAAGGAGGGAGGGTTAGTGACAGCGGACATCCGATTTGGTCTGCGATTTTGGCTTTTGCTGCTGCTTTTTGGGGCGCCTACATCATTATCCAAGGCCCAAGGTGAAGAATAGTTGTCCGATTGTGGTGTGGATCGGCCTCAACGCGCAGCCAGGATTAGTTTTGAGTTAAACAGCGGAGGGGCGATCGGATTCTGGAGTTGCTCCCTACGCACCCTAGAGTCTATCCGTTACATCCGTTACAAAATCCGTTGCCGAACTTCCTTCTTCCTTCATTAAGAAAAGTTGCTTTTTTGCCAGCCCTCTGTTACATTAGTTTACAGGAATTGGATTGAATTAAATAGCGCGATAACTTCAGTTGGCTAAAATCCCTTAAGGCATTGCGTAAAAATTGTCAACATCCCAACACAGCAAGTACAGCCAGCCGCTTGTCGGCTGTTTTTTTTCGACCGCTATTTTTGCTGTGCGGGATGAATTCTCAAAAGTGATTCAGATGTGGTTTCCGTTAAATTCAGACTGAAATCTTCCTAAATAACTAGCTCTGTTACCAAGGCTGTGATACCTTTAAAGAATGCTCGGACTCTGCCGGGCCCGATTTAAGGGATACCGGGTAAGTGAGTAGTTCTCAGCATTAGGAGCGAGATTAGGAACGAGGTAAGATTACTGGCTGAAAAAATGTTAGCCATTTTATCCATCACTGTATTAAACTGAATACTGGCATTCCGATCGCTTGCAATTGACATCCTTGGACATAAATTTCGAGACGGCGCTGGCTATAAACATTCTGAATCAAAACCGGAAGCAAGTAATACAGAATAGCCAATAGCCTAAACATTTGAGTGATGACTAAAAGTTTACACAACAACCTGAGATTTAAAAGCTCTCTGCATCGGCGGTTAAGTTCCGGCCTTATCAGAGTAAATCATCTTTTTGTTCTAAAAGGTGGGGGGAGCTGTCAAGGTTGGTGGGAGGAATGCGCCAATTCTCGGGTTATGTGGTGTTTGCCTGAAGTCAATATTCAGTTGACTTCAGGTAATTCTGTTCGAGCAAATTAATTAAAATCCAAGTCGGGAGGAATTTTTCATGTCTATTCGTCTTTATGTTGGCAATCTACCGAAGGAACTCGATCGCCAAGAATTGCAAGAAGTTTTTGCACCGGAGGGCGAATCTGTTACCACAAAGGTAATTACAGACCGCAAAACTGGTAAATGCAGAGGCTTCGGTTTTGTGACGGTGCTAACCGACGAACAAGCCGACCAAGTTATTGAGAAATACAACGGCTTGATGTTCAAAGAAAACCCCCTGAAAATAGAAAAGGCACTGCCCCGTTCTAAGGGTAAATCTGAAAAGGGCGAAGACGATCAGCAGCAGTCGCCGCAGTCACCGCAGTTGGTGTCGGCATCGGCGTCTGTGCCTATGCCTGTGCCTGCGCCGCAGCAACAGCAGCGCTCGGCTTCGGCTCCCCCTACCCAAGGTGGAGGCGGTTCCAGCAAAAGCAATCGCCGTCGGGGTGACAACAACAAGTCTCGCCGCAATCAGTCAGCAACAACGGTGTCGAGCGCTGATTCCGGCTCAGTGCAGCCAGATCCGCGCTGGGCGAGTGCTCTGGAAGAACTCAAGCAAAGATTGGTGGAAGCTCAGACTACTAATTAGTCGTAAATGGCGGCTAATTGCTGCTGTCTCTCGACTGTGGTTGACTGAATGTATCTGGAAGTGCGATCGAGAATGGGTCAAAAAACCCTGTTGTCGATCGCACTCTTTGATCGTAAAAAACCTCTAATATCTAGCAATGCGGTAAAATAACCGCGATCGGGCAAGTAATGAAAACTCAAGTCCTGACTACCAACCAGTTGGATTTTGGTCGATCGACCGGACATGATGTAATATCCTGAGAATGGTTGGCAAAAAACCCGGTTTCTCTGAAAATATAGAGTTAACCAGCGAAACATTTAGAAAGAAACCCGGTTTTTAGCTCCCCTAAATAATTCCTGGTTATTCGATCGGCCCAAATTCAATTGTCTCAATAAACTCAAAAATCTTGTTCATAATTCCCTCAACTTCAGACTCCAGCGAACCCAATTCATCCCCCTCGTGATAAATGCGCTGACAGCTTACCGTGTAGCAAAAATCGTCAGCAATAAAAGCCAAAAGTCCCCGGTAAGCATCCAACCGAGTCAGAGGACCCTCGTTTTCTTGCACGCTGATAGTTGCACCCGCAGGCAAATCTAAAACCACGAAATAAGCTTCTTCATCTTCTAAATATTCTGCGTGGAGTAACTTAGAATTGGCAACATTAGCAAGAATTGCCTGAGAAACAAAATTGTCGAGAAAAGACTTGAGATAAGCTTCCTCGCCAACCGACTCGATTGTTTTTTCCACTTCACCAGCAACAGCGAAATAATCAATTTTCAGCAAAACGCCAAAGTCGTCTGAAAATGCGACACAACCTTCTTGATCATCAATTTTACCGCCTCGTTCCTCGTCAACAGGAATGGGAACGCTAAAATTGCCTTCAGGAGATACGTACCATGCCGCATTATCGAAATCAGACTCTTCGCCCTCTACTTCCGAGTAAGCAGCAATTACATCCTCAATAATTTCTGCTGCTTCCTCGTCTTCCACACCTAATGCTTGCTGGAATTCCTGAAGAAAAGCCTGGTGCTTCTGAGATATTTCGCCATCTGCGACAAACATTGCTGCGGTTATTGCAAAAGTATCCAATACTAACTCATCTGGCATGGATTCCCAAGCAGTATTAAATAATGCTCCTAAACCGTCTTGGGCAACAATACTGGCGAGTCTTTGAAACATGGCTGACATATCATCTTCCGAGTATTCAGCAAATATTTCTGATTCCCAAAGTATGCTTTCTAAGATATCAGCATCCGTATCAGGGGAATTTGCCTCCGCTGCGACAAGTGCTACCGCTGCTACGGATTCTTCTAAAGTCAAGCTTGCTTCGGATTGGTCTTCTGAATTGAATATTTTATCAAACTTGCCCACAGGTTTTGCCCCGCTAGTGTTTAGTTTCGCTATTCATAGCAAATTTATGACATAAATAGATAGTAGTCAGGGATACATTTACTTTTTGCAAAATCCCGCCAGTCAATGTAGGGTGCGTCTAGCCTTACACCTTACCACTGGTGAATATCAAATCTCCAATTAATTTACCAAGGACTGCCAATTGCGAATCCGGCCCAAAACTTCGGGTGTGAGACATCTGCATTTGCTACTTGTGTAGCTTGATTTATGTCGATCGCGCCTTGAGTTCCCCGCAATTGACCGTCTTTTACTACAATTTGTTTGTGGATCATTGCCAGTTGAGCTTTTCTGAGCGCTTCAGCTTTAATTGGCTGCGATCGCAAATTGCCATAAAACTCAGTCATCAGCGCTAAAGTGGCGACATCCTTAAGGCTGTAAGGTCGATCGCCCTTAAATCCTATAGTCCTGGACGCATCAAAACCAAAGAAACGGGGTTTTTTGCCATTTTTTCTGTTAGTCAGCCAAATAACACGACTCCCGCGCCCGCAAATCTCAGCTTACAACCGTCAACAGCAGCGACTAATCCAGGTAGTTTAACAGTAAATTCTGCCAATACTATAGCAATCCTAAATCATTATCAAGACTATGATACAATTATATGCAATACTCGATCGTGAATAAAAAGATGAATA
>NZ_JAUBSD010000149.1:0-8928 GCF_036704575.1 Microcoleus sp. K5-D4 | reverse complement strand
TGTCGCTCATGTTTCTGTGTCAAAAAAGCTTGAGGATGGGATCTTATCACGAATTGTTACTATTTTGGAGATGTCTAATACTCTGCCTTCTCAAACTTGGTTGAATAGTCAGCTAATTTAGGATGCTTTTGTGCTTGCAAGCTTCCTCGAAAGCTACGTAGGGACTCATTTGTTATGTTTCTTAATATCACGTCTTATTTTGTAGGTATTTTGGCTGTACCCCAATTAGCCATCGGCTCCATAGTTTTCAAGGACTTAAAAAGTCTAAATGGTTGCCAGCCTGCTTTTGCAATTCATCCAAAGAACCTTGCCGTTTTACTCTACCCTGTTCCAATAACACAATCCAATCAGCCCGCATGATGACTCTAGGGCGGTGACTAATCAAAATCGTAGTTTTGCCTTGGCGGTGAGACAAGAGCCCATCTAGGACTTGGGCTTCACTCACTGGATCAAGGTTCGCTGTTGATTCATCTAAAATCAGGATGGGTGGGTTGGTGACAATTGCTCTGGCTATGGCGAGCCGCTGTCGCTGTCCTCCAGAAATATTGGCGCCAAACTCGCCTAAAACAGTTTGATATTTATCGGGTAGTTTGCTGATAAATTCATCAATCTTGGCTAGCTGACAGGCGGTAACGATTTCCTCAAAAGTAGCGTGAGGGGAACCCAAACGAAAGTTGGCGAGAATCGAGCGGCTCCAAAAGTGAGGTTCTTGAGGAATTAGAACAATCTGTTGGCGCAGACAATCAAGAGCCAGGTCTTGACTGTTATAAATTCCCAGGCGAATATTGCCAGATTGCAAAGGATACAGGCCCGCAATGAGCTTGACTAAGGTACTCTTTCCGCAACCAGATTCTCCAATTAAAGCAACTACTTTACCGCCGGGAACCGTCACAGAAAAATCCTCGACTAAATCAACTTGACCGGGATAGTTAAAGTTAAGGTTGGTGCAAACAATATCAGCATTTTCAGAAAGTTTTACAAAAGGCTTTTTGACATCACCCGGTTGCATTTCTGGTTGGGCATCAGTGACCTCGGTCAGGCGTTCCACAGCGGTTCTAATCCAGATAGATTCATTGATGATGACAATCAAATCAGCCATTAAGCGAATTACATTTTGCGCCAGGGTATAGGAAGCGACCAGTTGACCGATGCTGATTTCCTTAGCAATCACCAGTTGGCTGCCGAACCAAAGCATACCTACACTACCGAGATTAGAGACTACATCAGAAAAGGTGCGGTTAACAACCATAATCTGGATAGTGCGAAAGGTCAGATTGGCTACCTTGCCAGAGCGACTCTGAAGTTGTTCCCACAGTTGAGGTGCGGCCGATGTTGTTTTGAGCGTGAGTCCTCCTTTAAACGTTTCTACCAGAATTGCTTGGTTTTCACCGTCTTCGGCTAATACAGTTCGCGTTTTTTGCCGGAGAGTTGGCAGAAACACCAGCGTCGATAGCGTCATCACCGCTGCAATTGAGGTAGCAAGCAGCATCAGCTTCCAGCTATAAAACCATAAGAAACCCAAAGAAGCCGCAGCAATAAAAAACTCGCTGGGTAAAGTAACTAAAAGCTGAGAAATTATACTTCTAATGCGCTGAATATCTCGCAAGCGGCTAATGATTTCACCGCTGCGGTGAGTTTCATAATAAGTGAGCGGCAAGCGCAGGATTGCTCGAATAAATTCGAGAATCAGCCCCAACTCCAGCCGTTGAGCAAAATGTGCGATCAAATTTGACTGCACCAATCTCAGCCCGCTACCGATTAAACTCATGACTAGAGTGGCAATAATGACACCGTTGAGCAGCTTGCTATCTCCCCGCACCAGCACATCATCAGTGAGAATTTGGATCAGGAACGGGAAAGCCAGAGTAATCAAACCCAAGAAAAGATTGAGGAACAGCGCTTCCGATAAAATGGCTCGGTAAGGCCAGATGCGCTGCCAAAATTGTCCCAGAATGTTAATTCGATCGTTTGGTTGCTCTCCAAAGCGAATTGGGTCTGCTTCGAGCAAGAGCATGATGTAATTTTGCCAGCCTTCGGTTAGCTGATGGCGGGATAAATAACGGATGCCGACAGCCGGGTCAGCGATGACGTATTTCTTGCCCTGCCGCCCGTACAAAACTACCCAGTGGTATCCCTGCCAGTGAATAATTGCAGGTAGGGGGAGGGCGTCGATTTGGTCAATAATCTCTGGTGATGCTTTGACGCCTTGAGCATTGAAACCTAGCTCCTCCGCCCCCCGCTTCAGCCCTAGCAGCGTGGTTCCCTGCTGCCCCGTGCCTACCAGTTCCCGAATATGGCTGATTGCTAAAGTACGCCCGTAATGTTTAGCAACGGTAGCAAAGCAAGCTGCCCCACAGTCAGATTCAGCAAGCTGTAAAACACAAGGGTATTTAACCAATCTAAGCATTCTTATTTCAGATCCAACAGAATATACCAGCGTAGATTCATTATTTTCATCGTGTCTTTATAACTTTTGGATGAAGTTAGTGACACTTAGTTTCTTGTCACAAGCATCGGCTTCAATCAACTGCTAAAATAGGGACTGAGAGAATTTCAGCAATTTAGATAAAATTGTGAATTTTGTACACTAATTCTCTTTAAAAATAAGCAACCAAACTCCATCAACTTGAGGATTAGTTAGGCTCTTCAATCATAAATTTGTCAGCAGTCTTGCTTTTGTAAGAATAAACGCAAGTACCGTCTCTTCTGTGGAGATAATGTCTGATGTAACTTCCATTCCCGATTGGATGGGATACTGATGGCCGTTCTTGTCTAGATAAAGTTTTTCAGGTTGAAGGGTCACTTCGTAGTAGGGAGTAGCTGCACCCGCATCCGGGCTTTCAGGTGTAATTGCATCGGGAGCGATCGCCCTTACCGCACCTTTGAGCGTGCCGTAATCTGGATAAGGATAAGCAGAAACTTGCAGTTGAGCTTTGCCCTGCGTACAGTCTGACACTTTTTCTTCTTTGCAGACTCGAACGCGGCCAATATCTCGAACTGCCACACGAGCTTTAATGACAAGAGAGGCATTACTTGGAGCAATGCGGGCAATGGATTCTCCAGGACGTACCACCTGACCCGAATTTCGCAGTTCCAGTTTGAGGATGGTACCGTCGGCGGGGGCGGTAATTACCGTTTTTTTGAGTTCGATACCAATTTGTTGGAGTTCTTGCAGATCGCGGTTGATTCGATTTTGGATTTCATGGCGGCTTTGAATTAGGGCTTCTCGTTCTTTTTTTAACATCGCCAAACCTGCTTCGCCCTTAGATTTTTCTTGGGCAATTCGTTCAGAAGCAATTGCTACAGGTGCGGCGCTAGGATTAAGGGCAGCTTGAACGACTTTTAATTTAGCGGCAGCTACTTCAACGGCTTGCTGTTGTTTCTCAACGGTTTTTATTTGACTTTCAATCGCTTGTTGTTGCGTTGCCACCGCTGCTTTTTCCCCAGCAACGGCTTGTTCTTGCTGTTCAACGGCTCGTTGGGTTTCTTCTAGTAAGTCGAGGGAAATCGCTCCAGATTCTCGCAGCGGTTGATAGCGATTTTGCTTAGAAACTGCTGCTTTTAAACTTGCCTCTGCTGCTTTTAAATTCGCCGCTATATTTAGTAAATAAGCCTGTTCTTTTTGCAATTCTTCTTGAGCTTTTTGCCTTTCCAGTTGAGCTAATTTAAAATTAGCTGCGGCTGCTTCAACTTCGGCAACTGTGGTCAGTTTTCGTTCTCGATATTCCTGTTGGTTGCGGCTTACATCGGCTTCGGCGGAGGCAATTGCGCGTTCCATTCCCCAATTTTCTGCTGCGATTCGCTCCTCTGTAGCGGTAACTTGAGCTGTAATTTGTCGCAGTTGCAGTTGATTTTGCTGGATATTTCCTTGTAATTGACTTTTTTTAGTCAAAGATTGGGATGAGTCGATAACTGCGATCGCATCTCCCTGTTTTACCGCCATGTTCTCTTTCACCGAAATACTTTCGACCCTGCCTTCTGTCGCTGCTTGTACTATCTGAACTTCTCCAACAGGCCGGACTGTGGCGGGAGCTTTGACGGTGATGTTGTATTTCGTGACAGCAGTGAGGGTGATGGCTGCACCAACGCTTCCCATTAACAATATACCGCCTAGGGTTGTCCAAATACTTATGGGAGGCAGAAATTCATCGCTTTTGGCTGGGCGGAGCAAGTCTGGGTTGGGGTCACTAAACATACTTACAAGGGTAGAGCACCAGGATGCTGGCTAATAAACAAATAACCCGGAGAGGAAATAGAAATATTGCTCTTTTGTCAATAGGGCAATCCTCTCCGGGTTAACTTTTTAGACTTTTGAACAGCTACTAGGTAGCGCCAATCTTTACTCGGTCAGTTGCTAAGCTGTTCTGCATTTAAATTGTATGTTAAAAAACCATCAAACTCTTGTGGGGTGGGCGTCCCGCTCGCCCTGAATATACAATTTAAATGCGCGACAGCTTATCGATCAACCGCTCCATATCCTTTGAGTTCCGCCGTTGACTGAAGACATATCTTTTTCGGTCAGAGTCACTATTGGCAAATTGGTCAAAGGTAAGGTTTTGCCTGATTTATGGGATTGCTTCTTATTGTCCATTCTAGAATCCTCCATCTTTTAGTTAACTTTAACAAATTGGAGGGGAAGATTAGTAATTTTCACTACTTCCCTCATTTTCAGAGAACTTGGGTTGAATTCCCCGTTCGCTTAGCCCCTCCTACCACTAACCTTAGAGGTAGATTAACCAGCCCATGAATTGTAACCTCCGCCGTTAACGGAAGACATATCTTTTTCGGTCAGAGTTACAATTGGCAGCTTTGTCAAAGGTAAGGTTTTGGCTTGTTTCTGGTCTTGCTTTTTCGTGTCCATGATAAAATCCTCTGCGTTTTAGAAAAAATTAACAAAGTGGAGGGGAAAAGAAGTCGTTTTTTACTCCTTTTTTTCATAACTAGGATTTAAGTCCTCGTTACATTAGTCCCTCCTAAAGTTGCCTTAGAGGTTGATTAACTTGTCCATGCGTAACCGCTGCCGCCGTTGACGGAAGACATATCTTTTTCGGTCATGGTGACGATTGGCAGTTGTGTCAAAGGTAATGTTTTAGCTGGTTTCTGAGATTGCTTTTTAGTGTCCATTGTAGAATCCTCGGCGTTTGAGTGAATTGTAAGAAATTGGAGGGAAAGATAAGTATCAAGAAATTAATTGTTTTCACAACTAGGGTTTAATTCTTCGTTACCTTAACCCTCAGACTAACAAGCTTAGAGGTTCCTTGCCTCTAAATTGCATTGATATGTCCACTGCCATTGACAGGAGACATATCTTTTGCGGTCGCAAGCTTGCTCTAGCTGCCACCGGGCATACCGATCCGCCCGCCGTTGACGGAAGACATATCTTTTTCGGTCAGCGCGACAATAGGCAGTTGTGTCAAAGGCAATGTTTTGGCTTGTTTTTGGTGTTGCTTTTTCGTGTCCATTATAAAATCGTCTGTATTTTAGAGAAAATTAACAAACAGGAGGGAAAAGAAGTCGTTTTTTACTACTTCCTTCATTTTCAGAGCTCAGGTTGAATTCCTCCTTCGCTTAGTCCCTCCTACAGCAACCTTAGAGGTTGATTAATAATGCCATGCACCTCCGCCGTTGACGGAAGACATATCTTTTTCGGTCAGGGTAACAATAGGTAGATGTACCTGTAGCTGGGTTGTTACTTGTTTCTGGGATTGCTTCTTGGTTTTCACTGTTAGTTCTCCTGAGCTGAGCAATATCTACATTAGTCAAGAGATACATTCCTCATTTTGTTTGTCCGGATGGTTCGCCAGATTGTTTGCTAAATATTTTTTTCGGAGAACCCAAGCGATAATTGTCCACCTAACTTACCCAACAGTCAGGACTGTTGCTATATGACCCAAGGGCTTGCTCTCGCTTGACTTTGAGCCGCTGTGGAACATTAAATCAACGCCAGCTCCACCCCTGACGCGACATTTGATTCGACTTTTTTACGATCCTTGCCTTGTAAAGCTTGTAGTATCGTTCCAGAAACAGTCCGAAGTATTGATAGATTGAAGGCGCATCAATGCGATCGTGGGCTGGATAAGCACGAGCACCCTTTCACAGAAACTAGCGTATTCTCTTTGCCCTGATGTGTAGGGTTCCATCCATGAGGGGGCGGGCGGTTAGTTTGCTAGCCACTATGTCACCAGCCCGCTACAAGATTTTGAAGTTTTGGAGAAATTTTCCACTACCTTGATGCGGGCTAGGACGATCGCTTTTATTCCTCCACGTCTTTCAACCCGTCCTCTAACAACATCCGGGTCGTGCGGTGGTGTTAGCGTTGCCAATGCAGCTTCGGGTGTTAGTGATGCTGTGGATGTTGGTGCTGGCGATGCAGCTTCCATCAAAAGACTTTGGCTCGTTTGAGCGCCCAGGAGCGTGTAGCAGAAAGGTTGAGGGCGATTTCCTACGGGATACCTTCGCTATGCGCGCTCATCGCCATGTACCAGTTGCATAAATCTTAAATTACTCACTCAGACATCTAGACGTTTAGATGATTAAATCAACCGCAGGTGATGCGACCCGCGACAGTATCACACCTTCAAGAGAGCGAATGGGGAGCAGACTCTCGCAGTGCAGCAACTGCTTGATTTTTGGGAAGATCCACCTCCTCCCATCACCTGCAACCGAGCGCTACGTTGTTATCGTTAATTAGCTGAGCCAACCCGCCCTATAACTGGCAAGATACGGCATCATTTAAAACATTCAAGCATTCAAATGTTTGGACATTTAGATGATTAAGAGGTAAAGTTGAGTTAATCAACGTATCGGTATACCTATGATCGTGACAATCGCCTCATTCAAGGGCGGAGTCGGCAAGACAACTACAGCGCTGCACTTGGCGGCTTACCTGCAAACCAAAGCGCCTACGCTCTTGGTAGACGGCGACCTCAACCGCAGTGCTTTGGATTGGGCTGCGCGGGGTTCTCTCCCGTTCAAAGTGGTGGATGAAAAGCAAGGAGTTCGCTTTGCCAGAGATTACGAGCACATCGTGATAGACACGCCGGCCAGACCCGACCCCGACGAACTCAAAACTGTAGCAGAAGGTTGTGACTTGCTGATTTTACCGAGTTCCCCCGATGCGATGGCCCTCACTGCGATGCTGCAAATGGTCGAAGCTTTGCATTCCCTAAAATCGAATTACCGCATTTTGCTCACCCTCATCCCGCCCGCTCCTAGCAAAGTCGGGATTGAGTCTCGCAGAACGATCGAGAAAGCCCAGTTGCCGATATTTAAAGCTGAGATCAGGCGGCTGGCAGTATTTCAGAAAGCCGCGCTGACCGGGGTTCCCGTAAGTGCTGTCAAGGATGCCTACGCCAAAGCTGCTTGGGGTTGTTATGCCGCTGTCGGCAAGGAGATATTGCCATGAGCCGCTTTGATGATTTGTTAAAGGCCAAGAAACTCAAACCCGGCGAACCTGACCTCGAACCCGCACCAACTCCGGCGTTACCCAAAAGCAAAGACCCAAACTTTGTCAGGGCTACTGTTTACCTGCCCAAACAAATGCACCGCGACCTTAAATCTGCTGCCGCACAGTCAGGTGAAGAAATCAGCGAGCTGGTTGAAAAGTCCGTCGCTCAATACCTCCAGCAGCTTAGTGCCAATACAAACATTTAACTGTTTGAACATTTGAACATTTGAATGTTTGAACGTTATCAGTTTTTTCTCTTATTTGCAGCAGTTACCTTTCCCGTCAATCGCTGCATTCTTGAGTTCGTCTACTGTTGGGTGCGTATGTTGGTAAGCTGGCACTGGACTCGCAAGGGAGCGGTGCAGCATGAAGAAAATACGGCAGTTGGGGGCGATCGCTCTGATTTTGGAGATGGTTGCTGGCTGCAATCTGACATCAGCCCCGCCATCTTCACTGCCGCGAGTTTCTCCTAAACCAAGAGTGCAGAAACCCACAGCGCAGAATCCCGTAGCTTCGGCAACCAACAACCCCAACTTGCTGCTGGGCAATCCCAGCAATGCCACATCCAGTGTTGCCAGCACCGACACTATTTAATGGTGAAGCCACAGTTTGTGCTCTCCTACAACAGCAAAACTAAGACCGCCAATTGGGTATCGTGGCAACTGAACCGCTCTTGGATTGGGGCAGCCGATCGCCAGGACAACTTCCGCCCCGATGATGCTCTCCCCGCTGCTTGGTACAAAGTGCGACCCAACGATTACACCGGCAGCGGCTACGACCGGGGACACATTGCACCCAGTACAGATCGCACCCGTAATGAAGCCGATAACAGCAGCACTTTCCTGATGACCAACATGATGCCCCAAATCCCAGAACTCAACAGGGGCGTTTGGAGTGACCTGGAAGATTACTGCCGGAAAATGGAAAAGCTTTCGAGTTTCGGTAAAGCAACTGAAACAAAAGACGGGGCCAAATTTCTTGTCGAACGTACCCTCACAGGTTCAGCAAGTCATTGAAAGCAAAGCTGACAGCCAGTAAATCTTAGGTCTACTTCAAAGCTTTGTCTCGAATACTGCTGAATATTTGAGTGCGCTTTTGAGTCCGCTCTTGCAAACACGGCCACCGAGTGCCACCATCCCTCATATCCCATGACTGCATAAGCCTAGCTGATGACTTCTATCAATTAAACTGTCGCTCAACCCCTTTACAAACCTTAACAACACCGTTAATAATATAAACATCATCCGAACATTGACAACCAAATACAGCAATCATAAAACCATGACAACAACCTTACAGCAGCGCGAAAGCGCCAATGTCTGGGAACGCTTCTGCGAGTGGGTAACAAGCACAGACAACCGCATTTATGTAGGTTGGTTCGGCGTCTTGATGATTCCTACCTTGCTGAGCGCCACCATCTGCTACATCATCGCCTTCATCGCTGCCCCTCCAGTGGACATCGACGGCATCCGCGAACCAGT
>NZ_JAUBSD010000148.1:0-9450 GCF_036704575.1 Microcoleus sp. K5-D4 | reverse complement strand
GGGATTTTAAAATCCCAAAAGCCTTTCGACCCCAATTATTTGACTGCTACCCCTTGACAGGTCAAGACAGTATCTACCAAAAGGGGGATAGTCGATCGACCGAACCTGATATAAGTCCTATTAAGAAAAAAACAAGCCGATCGAGCAGTGATGCCTCGATCGGCTAAAGTCTTCTGTGGAGTGCGATCGCTCGTAGCCCTTTAAATGTGGAAGTGATACAAGATACTGCCGTCGTCTTTAATTTCGCAATTGGCATTAAAGACTTCAGCTTGTTGGTTCAAAAAACGCTGAGCGACATCCGGCGACAGCCGCGTTTCCATTGCAAACCGCACCAGAGTTATTTCGCCGCGGCCTTCTTTGATCAGTCGGTACAAAGCACTTTGGAGCCTTTCGCTCTCTTCTCGCTGAAAAGCTGCCTTGTACCTCCAATCCGCCACCGAAGGAATCAAACCGCGACTGACCAAAATCGCCAACAGCAACCCAATTCCCAAAATCAGAGGCACTGTCGGATCGCTCGTGGGCGTCGCCACAATTTGCGGCACTGTAGCGGCGGCCAAACTGCTAACCATTTCTTTTTCCGAAGCTTGCGTATCCGCCATTGCAAGCTGAGTTTTGTTGTAAAAGTCTTGCTGAAGCTTCATTTGCTGCAACAGCCGAGCGCGTTCTCTTTCGTATTGGTCGAGTTTTTGCTGAGCTTGTTTCAGGTCTTGAGTAACTTGTGCCAAGCGTTGGTTGAGCGACTGATTGACTGATTGCCACCGATATCTGTTAATCAGGCGGCTTTTTTCCACCATGCCCTTCATCAACATATCCACCGTTTGGATTGCTTGCTCCTGATCGAGCGAGCGATACCCAACAACAATCTCTAGGGGTTGTTCCGGCTTAGAAATCTTGACACTAGCATTTTGTCGAACTTGCTGGGGCGAAAGCTTAACTGCATCTGCCACTGCTTTGACAACATTATCTGCCAGCAGAACCTCTGGGGTGAGTTGCTCTCCCTGCTTGAGAATTGTCGTGCCCGTACTCGAAAATTTGACTGGCGGATTATTAGAAGTGAGAGTGCCTTGAGCCATGAATCCGGGGGGCGGGGCGAGGCGGTAGGCCAGGGCGCCTGAAATGCCCATAATTACAGCAAAACTGCCTAAGGCAATCCATCTGTATTGATGTGCTGAAGATCTAAAACGTAAATTTCCCATTTTGATAGTCAAGTCATAACATTCGCTTGCCGCAGCTCCTGCCAAACCCAAGAACCATCGTTTCTTTCTGGTTAGTCAAATTGACTGCTGAAAATTTTCTCAGTTTCTATCTAAAAGCTATTAGCTTTTGAGAGTTGTCAATATTCACGATCCGAAAAAACCGATTGCGCTTTTATTTGATCCGAGCTATAACT
Source organism: Microcoleus sp. K5-D4 (assembly GCF_036704575.1). NCBI lineage: Bacteria > Bacillati > Cyanobacteriota > Cyanophyceae > Oscillatoriales > Microcoleaceae > Microcoleus > Microcoleus sp. K5-D4. The sequence continues at coordinate 8,060 of NZ_JAUBSD010000148.1, read as the reverse complement.
TCAGTTTTTGTCCTTAATAATTAATCTGTAACAAGGCTTCTGGAAGTCTACTGGCATCAGACTAGCACTCAGGCGTGCGATCGCCTCGCCTCCCCGTGTTTGTTGACATTCAAAACAGTCTCCTTTTCACCCTTGGCAATTCTCCAATTATCTTACGTCTTGGCGTCTTGCGGACGCGGTTGAAGAATAAAAAAAACCTTAAATACTCGACCTAAAAACTTAACAAGCAAGAATTATACCATGCAGTTAAGAGTTTGCTGCGTATTAAAAAAAATTGTGGAGCTGGTCTCGCTCCCAGATCCACATATTCACATAACAATTATGGTTCGATCGGTTGATGGTTCGATCGAGCCTCAGAGGCGAATGTTCAGAAGCCGATCGGCAAAATAAGACCCTCGCGTGCCATGACAGCCTTCGGAAAAGCAATTTGCACGTCTTCGGCGATGCGATCGAGAAAATCGTCAGTATGAGCCGGATCGTGGTGAAAAATCACCACTCGTTTCACCCGCGCCTCCTTAGCCATTCTCACAGCTTCCTGCCAAGTCGAGTGTCCCCAACCCACCTTCGGAGACTTGGGGTTGTGATATTCCTCGTCTGTGTACATCGCATCGTAAATCAGCACGTCAGCGTCTAGGGCTAAATTGTAGACATTCTCATCTAGCCGATCGGGAAAATGTTCGGTATCCGAACAGTAAACAACAGATCGGCCCTGCCAAGTCACCCGATAGCCCATAGCAGTATTCGGGTGATTCAGAGAACCCGTCCTAATCTCAATATCGTCCAGCATCATCGTCTGGTTGTGATTGAGTTCGTAGAAATTCAAATCTGCCTGCAAACCCATCAGCGGCACCGGCGAATTCGAGTGGAGCACCCGTTCAACGAAGTGCCTTTTCATGCAATCTCCATCCGGCGGAGTCGCCCCGTAAATATCAAAGCTATTGCCGCGGATGAAAGCTGGGGCGAACAGCGGGAAACCTTGAATGTGATCCCAGTGATAGTGAGTAAAAAACATATAAGCTTGCACGGGCATTTCTTGCACCAACTGGTCTCCCAGCATCCGCAAGCCTGTTCCGCCGTCAAAAATCAAGCGTTTGCCAGCGACTCGCATTTCCAAACAAGAAGTATTGCCGCCGTAGCGAACAGTTTCCTGTCCGGGTGTCGGAACACTGCCCCGTACGCCCCAAAACTGTACTACAAAATCATCTATACCTTTTATTGATTCGGAGGGTTGAGGGCAATCAAGGGGAGTTGCCGCTAAAGAGGACAAGCTGATTTCCATTTTAAAATTCAGGCTTTAAGGTTCCACATTGTCCGTGATGGCGCAGAAGATGGTCGCACAACACTAAAGCTACCATCGCTTCCACCATTGGCACAGCTCTTGGCAAAACGCAAGGGTCGTGCCGTCCCTTGGCAGCCAGCAGCGTTTCTTCGCCTTCTCGGGTAACGGTGCGCTGCTGCTGGCGAATTGTTGCAGTTGGCTTGAATGCCGCCCGCAAAATGATATTTTCGCCGTTAGCAATGCCACCCTGAATTCCGCCAGAGCGATTCGTCACTGTACGAATTACACCCTTATCATCAGTATAGTATTCATCATTATGTTCGCTGCCCTTGAGCAGAGTCCCGGCAAACCCGGAACCAATTTCAAAGCCTTTGCTGGCGGGCAAGGACATGATGGCTTTTGCCAAGTCGGCTTCGAGTTTGTCGAATACGGGCATTCCCAGTCCTTTGGGGACATTGCGGGCGACGCATTCGACTACACCGCCGATCGAATCTCCGCTGTCGCGAACTTTTTCGATCAGTTCAATCATTCTTTCGGCACATTCGGCATCTGGACAGCGGACGATGTTACTTTCTACTTGTTCTAAGGTAACAGTGTCCGGATCGGCGACACATTCTAAGTCTTTGATGCGTTTGACGTAGCCGACTATTTCGACTCCTGCTGCTTGTTTGAGAATTTTTTTAGCGATCGCCCCTGCTGCTACTCTACCTATTGTCTCCCTCGCGGACGATCGACCTCCGCCTTGCCAGTTACGAATTCCGTACTTAGCATCGTAGGTAGCGTCAGCGTGAGAAGGGCGGTAAGTTGTCGCCATTTCGCCGTAATCTTGGGGGCGAGTGTCTTGATTGCGGACTAAAATTGCGATCGGCGTTCCCAAAGTTTTGCCTTCAAACACCCCTGACAGAATTTCGCAGGTATCTGCTTCTTTGCGAGGTGTGGTAATTTTGCTTTGGCCGGGGCGGCGGCGATCGAGTTCGGCTTGAATTTCCGAGGCCTCGATCGACACTAGGGGCGGGCAACCGTCAATTACTACTCCCACACCCCCGCCGTGAGATTCCCCAAATGTCGAGATCCGAAATAAATGCCCAAAGGTATTGCCCATGATGCTTTGCCCTGAAACTTAATAATTTTTAGCTTAAATGGAATAGAGATTTACTGTATTTCTGAAAAATATAGCATTGACGAGTAGGCGACACGCGATCGCCCCACAGAATCACTCCCTTCCCACCCCTAGAAGAATATCTACCAGGGAGAGAGGGAGAGACAGAGAATAGGAGATATCTGGAAACACACTTAAATTCATCCGTGTATCCGTGTCCGAATCCGTGTTGTGTCTTCCTTCTTCTTTAGTCTTCGTGTTCTTCAAAAGGATCTCTCAATTCCTTAGAAGGGGGACCGAAAGCGGTGTAGATCGAGAATCCGGTGATTGCCACCAGACACACGCCCAGTGAAATGCCTAGAACTGCTGCAGGTTCCATATTTTTGATCGATTATGAGTGCTCCACTCTATAATATTACAAAAAATAACAATCCGTCTGAAACTCTAGTGATTTTAGGCGCTGTACGGTATGGTAGCCAACCCCCACTCCCCGTTTTCCGAGTCCCCCTGCAGCATTTCTGAGAAATTGCGATCGCAATTAGCGGTAGAAATATGTCAAACTTTTCTGTAGAGATTCATTGCAGGTGACTTATGGCACAACGGACTTGGTTAGGAGATATACTCAAACCCCTTAACTCGGAATACGGCAAGGTAGCCCCCGGCTGGGGAACCACGCTATTGATGAGCGTGTTCATTGGACTGTTTTTCGTGTTCTTGTTGATTATTTTGCAAATCTACAACTCTTCTCTGATTCTGGAGAGTGTGGATATGGATTGGTCGAGCCTAGGCCGCTAAAAATTGATCGCAAAACAGTAAGGCTAAAAGTAAAAGCTTAGGGTTGAGGAGAAAGGGTAAAAGCTAAGTTTTCCCGTTTTTCCTTACCCTTTCCGATTACTTTTGCCATAAATAAACAAAAAGTAACTAAACAAATTGCTGGAGAAAAACCATGAATATTTTTGGCATTGGTTTGCCCGAAATGGCAGTTATTTTTACGATCGCCCTATTGGTATTTGGCCCGAAAAAATTACCTGAAATCGGCCGGAGTATGGGGAAGGCAATTCGGGGATTTCAAGATGCTTCGCGGGATTTTGAGTCGGAGTTCACGCGGGAAGCTAAGCAGTTAGAAGAAGCAGTAGCAACTAGCAGCAAACCCGAAATTGAAAAACTCGCGGCGGCGAAGCCCAAGGAAGATAGCACAGACATTTAAATGAACAACACTCTGAAGTCGGAAACACCAGCGGAGTTAGTGATTCCCCAGCTAATTGTTGGGTTGGGAAATCCCGAACCTAAATACGATCGCACCCGGCACAACATAGGCTTTAATGCTGTCGATGCCTTGGCTAAATCTTGGCAGATTTCGCTGTCGGAAAATCGCAAATTTCAAGGCATATTTGGCGAGGGAAACCGGCCGAGGGGACAGAAAATCCGTTTGCTAAAACCGCTTACTTACATGAATCTGTCGGGCCAATCGATTCGGGCGGCGACAGATTGGTACAAAATACCTGCGGAGTCGGTATTAATAGTATACGATGATATGGATTTGCCGATCGGGAAATTGAGAATGCGGCTTGCGGGTTCTGCCGGCGGACACAACGGCATGAAATCAACAATTTCTCATTTGGGCACAGACAAATTTCCCCGCTTGCGGATTGGCATCGGCAAACCTCAAAACGATGCTGCTAAAAATGAGAAAGATACGATTTCCTTCGTGTTAGGAAAGTTTTCCTCAGAGGAAAGTCAGTTAGTAGAAAAAGTGCTTAAACTGGTTGTAGAAGCTGTGGAACTAAGTCTGCACCAAGGAGTAGAAAAAGCCATGAGCCTTTACAATAGTCGCACAATTGCAGAAACAAACGCGGAAACAAAAAGGTGAGTTCGAGACGTTTGCCTGAAACAACTGCATATGTCCGGGTTACTGGTCAATCTTGGCAAAAAGGCACGATTGAGGGTGAAGTGACTGCCGGGAATTTTGAGTGGCAGTTTCAGTGGCGTTTCACGTCAGAAAAAACACTGATACTTGAGCCTTCTCAGGGTAGGGCATTGATTCAGGAACCGCTGCACCGTTTCCTGGAGAAATGGGATTATCAATTAGAACCAGGTGGCGATTATTCGTTTACGGTTCGGGCTCAGTTTTAAAATCTTGGTAATGGGAAGGAAAAAGGCAATGGGGAATCCAAACTTTCTCTAGTAGGATATCCAGATTCCACTAATTGTTTAATTAATTATGGGGAATTGCTGTGATGGGAAAGTGTGGAAACGTAATGGGGGAGGCCAACTTTCTCTAGTAGTATCTCCCGATTCCAGTAATTCTTTAATTAAAGCAGGTGGCGTCCCTTCTCGGTAAGCCCCGCAATAATACATTGTCAAAACAGCTTTGTAAGCCCAGTGATTGGAAGGTACATCGGTAAAAGGATTGGGCAGAGTTTCAGCCTGATTCTGCACGCAAGCATTGAGAACTTGTTCTCGCGCTGGCTGCACTTGAACTAAAGAGTTATTTTGCTTTATTTGTGCAGGATTTTGCGCCTGTGCGGGAGATGAACAACAGGCACTAACTAGCAGTATAATTGTGGAAACGATTCTGAGTTTAAGCATCTAATTTCCTCTTGTGCGACAATATATCCTAACTTCCACTGCATTCCCTGAAAACTATGCTGGGTCGTACCCTCCGCCATCGTTATCAAATTATCAAATTCTTGGGGAAAGGCGGTTTTGGCCACACCTACCTTGCAAAAGATTTAGACTTACCCGGACATCCGCAGTGCGTTGTCAAACATCTTAAACCAAAAGATCCCAATCCCGACCATTTACTAATTGCCAAAGGCTTATTCGACAAAGAAGCCGAAACGCTGCATAAATTGGGTAAGCTACACGACCAAATCCCCAGCCTTTCCGCTCACTTTGAGGAAAAGGGCAAATTTTATTTGGTGCAAGATTTTATCGAAGGACATGACCTTACCAAAGAACTGATTATAGGTAAAAAATCAAGCGAATCCCATACTATTAAATTATTGCACGATATCTTAGAAGTTTTAGCCATTGTTCATCAGCAAAATGTGATTCATCGCGACTTGAAACCTGCTAATTTAATGCGCCGCCAAGATGGTAAAATTATCTTAATTGATTTCGGGGCGGTCAAGGAAATTAGCACAATGGTTGTTAATGCTCAAGGACAAACTAGCTTCACCGTTGGCATTGGTACTTCGGGTTATATGCCCAGCGAACAAGCGAAGGGCAAACCTAAACTGTGTAGCGATATTTATGCAGTGGGGATGATTGGGATTCAAGCATTGACTGGTCAACCTCCTGATACCTTACCAGAAGATCCGCAGACGGGAGAAGTTATTTGGCAAAATCAGGCACAAGTTAGCAATAATTTAGCGAATATTTTAGATAAAATGGTGCGCGATAATTTCAGTCAGCGCTATCAAGATGCAGGGGAAGCATTGCAAGCAATTTTATCTTTGTCGTCGCCTCTCCCACCGCCACCACCGCCACCGCCACCGACACCAACACCACCGCCGCCACCGACAAGGCGAGGTTTTTTACAATTCGTCGGTTTGGCTGGATTAGGACTTATCGGTTTAGTTGTGTATCAAAGTTTGGGGAACAAATCGCCTCAAACTTCAACGAATGAGCCATCGTCACCGATATTACCCAACGACGATATACCATCTCAGTTGCCACCACCTCCAGAAACCCCACAACCAGAACCACCAGCACCAAAAACTCCATCGCCAAAAGTATCGTCAAATTCCCTAAAAACAGTTCAATTTGAAACGGTGACAGTGAATTCAACGGGGGAAATCACCAAGCGCAGCCAAAGTCAAGCACAGGTTTTTACAGAAACTATCGCCAAGGGCATAACTTTAGACATGATGGCAATTCCTGGCGGCAGTTTTGTCATGGGTTCCCCCAATACGGAAGCAGGACGATATAACGATGAAGGGCCGCAGCATAATGTTAATGTGGCCCCTTTTTTGATGGGAAAATATGAGGTGACTCAGGCTCAATGGCGCGCTGTGGCAGCTTTACTGAAAGTCAAGATTGACCTCAAGGTTTATCCTGATCCTTTTAATTTTAGAGGTAATTTCCCTGTTCAGCAAGCAAATTGGGATGATGCTATAGAATTCTGTGCAAGATTATCTCGACTTACTGGACGCAATTATAGACTGCCTAGTGAGGCAGAATGGGAATATGCTTGTCGTGCAGGAACCACTACACCTTTTTATTTTGGGGAGACAATTACCCCGGATTTAGTTAATTATGACGGCAATTATCCCTACGGTTCAGCACCGAAGGGAATTTCTCGTGAGAAAACAACTGCTGTAGGTAGTTTTCCGCCTAATAGCTTTGGACTTTATGATATGCACGGGAATGTCTGGGAATGGTGTCAAGATGTTAGGCACAATAATTATAACGGTGCGCCGACTGATGGTAGTGCTTGGGAAAGTGGTGGAGATAGTAATTACCGGGTGCAGCGTGGCGGTTCCTGGAACTACGATGCGTTCGCTTGCCGTAGTGCCGATTGTCACTTCGGCTCGGCGGGCCTCGCGTCGGGGCCCAGGGGTTTTCGCGTGGCGGTTGCTTCGGTTTCTTCGTCGTCCTAGTTTTCCCCGTGAGGACTCTTCTTTGCTCTTTTGCCCTTTTACTCTTTACTCTTTTCTCTTTTTCACTTTTTTCGTCGTCTCTGGCGACTCGATTTATTTTTTGGCACTCGTGGATGCACTCCCGACAAAGAAACCGGGTTTTTTACTTAATCTGTGGAGTACAGCGAACGATTATCGTCAAAAAACCCGGTTTCTGGCCACCTGTGCGTAAGTCTTGTTTGGGAAAATCACTGTCATTGTGTCAATGCTTTCTGTAGAGACAAGTCTGCTGAAATAGTCTGGTTTATTTACGGAGGAGTTGGTGCTGATTTAGGATGGGTTCCAGCGTAATAAACTAATTTTTTTTTCAGATTCACCGCACAACTGATTATAATTAGAAATATTGATTTTTCTCACGAATAGTCGCATAGGAGATTTACAAAATGAATAACCTATTAGAAGAAACTTTTGCCACTGTCTCTCAACTACCCGAAGCAGAACAAAATGCCATAGCCTCCTTAATTTTAGACAAGATATCAGCACCAAGAATCGCGCCTTTCCTCATTTCCCAATCAGACATCGAAACCCTAGAAAAATCATACATTTTCCGAGACAAAACAGAAGTCATTGAATTTATTAACCAATATCCGTTTTTACTTCCCGTTTTGCTAGAAGCACCCGTTCAGATTAGCAATTATTTTCCCGAACAAAAACTATTACTTCAAGTCATCAATGACCCCGAAATTCCTAACTATGTTCATCTGGTTCTCTCAATCATCTTGACAGACCTCGATCCCGATGAAGCAATGGATAGAGAAGACGAATTGCGTAAAAATTGGTCTAGGGGATTATCCCATGAAATTCGGGAGCATTTTTATACGATTTTGGAATATACTGATGAGTTTTGATTGGTCGCAATACCTAAATTTAGCAAAAGAACTTGCTGGTCAAGCAACTATTCCTGCTGAACACGAGGCGCGATTGAGGGATGCTATCAGTCGTTCCTATTATGCTGCTTTTATCTTATACCATTTTTTTAAAGATGTGATAGAGATAAAGAATGTAAAATCCACGACCATCCGGTAAGAAAACCAATGAC
>NZ_JAUBSD010000147.1:0-9603 GCF_036704575.1 Microcoleus sp. K5-D4 | reverse complement strand
CTCCCACTCCGACTCCGAGTGAAACTCCCACTCCGGTAGTAAGTCCCACTCCGACTCCGAGTGAAACTCCCACTCCGGTAGTAAGTCCCACTCCGACTCCGAGTGAAACTCCCACTCCGCTGGAAACTCCCACTCCGACTCCGAGTGAAACTCCCACTCCGGTAGTAAGTCCCACTCCGACTCCGAGTGAAACTCCCACTCCGGTAGTAAGTCCCACTCCGACTCCGAGTGTCACTCCCACTCCGAGTGTCACTCCCACTCCGATGGCTTCTACGGAAATACAACTCCCCGCACCTGTGGCAACACCAGCATCGCCCGCACCCGAACCCTCAACCTCCGATGCACAAGACTTTAAACGCCCCGAAATTCGATCGCTAGACAATCCCGGTGTTGCTGCTGCAGATCGAGTTTTAACCATCGATCGAAGTATCACCAGTCAATTACCCGCGGGCATCGTAGCCTCTTCACCAGCATCCCAACAAGCACTAACAGTTAACCCTACTTCTAATTTAGTTCTGGGATATGTTCCACCTCCCGATCGACTTTTTGAAGGTAACGACATACAGAAAACACTCTGGGGAATCGAAGAAATGAGGAATCAAGAATTTGGAGATTACTTGGGGGTAACAGCCAACCTCCCAGAGGAAAAAGTCTTAATTTCGACAGCCCAACAAACTTTACAAAATATCGAACAGCAAACCGGCAAGCGGTCTGGTATTATCTACATAGTCTCGCGAGACGAACAATTAGAACTAATTTTAGTTCCTCCCGTGGGGCAACCGATTCACTACAGCGTCCCAGAAGCCAACAGAGCAGCTCTTTTCCCCACCGTCCAGGAGTTTCGCAATGAAATCACCAATCCCGCAAAACGCGCTAGTACCAGCTATCTAGCCGCCGCCCAGCAATTATATAAATGGGCGATCGCACCCCTAGAAAAAGACTTAGAAAACTTAGGGATTCAGACTTTGTTACTGTCAGTCGATCCCGGATTGCGAAGCCTGCCCTTTGCCGCTTTACACGACGGTAAAGGCTTCTTGATGGAAAAATACAGTTTCAGCCTAATTCCAAGTTTTAGTTCGACTAATACCGATTATAAAGCTGTTATAGACGCCACCGTGCTAGCAATGGGAAGGTCGGAATTTGTTGACCAACAGCCCTTGCCCAATGTGCCGATCGAATTGCAGGCGATTTCGGCTCAGTGGCAGAGCCCATCTTTCCTCAATTCTACTTTCACTTTAGATAATCTCACGTCGGAACACACCAAGGGAGGATTTCGGATCGTTCACCTAGCAACTCACGCTGAATTCAAACCGGGAAAAGCGAGCAATTCCTACATTCAACTGTGGAATTCCAAATTGCAGCTCGATCGCATGGAGAGTTTGAATTGGCGCAATCCGCAGGTAGACTTGTTAGTATTGAGTGCTTGTAGAACTGCTGTGGGCGATCGGGAAGCAGAATTAGGTTTTGGAGGTTTAGCAGTAAAATCCGGCGCGAAATCTGCTTTAGGGAGTTTGTGGTATGTTGACGATGGAGGCACTTTGGGGCTGATGAGCGAATTTTACCACCAGTTGCGAGGAACCACAACTAAGGCAGAAGCTTTGCAACTGGCTCAACAAGCAATAATGTCCGGTAAAGTGCGCCTGGAAAACGGACAGCTAGTAACAACAGGCGGCAAGTTAAATTTACCTGCTAATTTACAACAAGCAAACCAAAATTTTTCTCATCCTTATTATTGGAGTAGTTTCACCATGATCGGAAGCCCTTGGTAAGCTCCCATTTTTATCTTTCTGTCTCCGCTTCTTAGGGACGAAAGTTTCTACAGCAGCGGCAATGCCCGCTTGGGGTGGTTGGGGCGGTTCCTCCGTGGCTGCCGCAATTTCAACCGCCGATCCAGGGGGTTTGGAACTCTATTTCTGTTTCATCACCACCAAAGTAATATCATCAAAAACCTGTGGATCGCCAATATACTGCCGCCCATCATCTATCACAGATTACCTCATGGCAATAGCAGGTAACTTTCATTACCTGCTAATTTACAACAAGAAAAACAAGAGTTTTCTGATCTTTATTGCTGGAGTATTTTTACGGTGAGATTTTCTTTGTAAGTCCCATACTTTAATTAGCAAATCTGTTCGTTCAACAATCATTTCTAACCCGCAGATGCTCTATCTCGGGTTGGTCTGTCTCGGATTTGGGGCCGCAGTTCCGTAATTGACTCGACAGCCGATATTGAACAAACTCGAACTGCACTCAAGAGGCACAATCTGCTGGTCGAGGAGGGCGCTGCAACTGACATACTCGTCGTTATTAGTATCTCTTACCATACATTCGATCGGGTTAGCTCCCGATCGCGCCGACCAACTCTTCATACCTACGACTGCAATCATATGCTGCCAGTAGAAAGCAAATAGCAACACTGCAAAGAGTACAGCAACGGCTAATCCTGCTTTCAACTTCCAATTATTTAGGACGTTTCCCAAACTATTTTTTACGTTTTCCACTCCAGAAATTGAGCTTTCGGTAGTTATTTCTGGAGTTGTCAAGTTTGTTTGTGTTTGTTCTGCTGGAATTTCAGACATAATGTATCTCCTATGATTGCTGGGATTTGGCTAAGCTCGCAGTTGCCATAGCTATTGCAAACTTTATCAAATTTTAGCAAAACTAGCCTGTTCCGACAACTGATTCGGGCAGCACCGCCGGGGAAGTATGTATATTCACCAAGTGCGATCGCGCTTTCTATGCCTTTTGAGGTATTGCCCAATTCGCGATCGGCTATTTTGCACCTAGGGCAATAGAATTGTTGGGGATTTTCTTTGAAAACGGCTGAAATGAATCAGCGCTTTTTTTGGGAACCGCAGAGAGCGCAGAGGGCGCAGAGAAAGAGGAAAGAGAAATATATTGACTTTCCCCAATCATTTATGGTTTCGATAGCAGTTCTAGTAACTCTGATTCCGAAAGTAGTTCTATTCCCAAAGATTGAGCCTTTTCCAACTTAGAACCAGCATCTTCTCCCACAACCACATAATCAGTTTTAGCACTCACAGAACTTGTGACTTTACCTCCTGCTTTTTGAATCAAATCTTTAGCTTCATCTCGTTTCAAAGTGGGCAAAGTTCCGGTAAGCACAAAGCTTTTGCCTGCAAGTTGTAAATTTGTGCGGGCTAAATTGGGATTTTTTACTTCTGACTGCAATTGCAAGCCCGCATTTTTCAACCGTGCAATTAAACTTTGATTTGCTGGCACTCGAAACCACTGATAAACAGCTTGAGCAATTTCCGGCCCGATGCCGTAAACGCCCTCAATCGATGCCGCCGATACCCCTGCTAACTCTTCCACATTTGCAAACCTTTCTGTTAGCAATTGAGCATTCACGCTGCCGACGTGGCGGATGCCCAAGCCGTAAAGTACGCGCGCATAAGGTTGATTTTTCGATTCGGCGATCGCACTTACCAACTTTTCTGCTAACTTCTTACCCATGCGTTCCAAACTCATCAATCTTTCCGCAGTCAAATCGTACAAATCCGCCGCAGAATGCACCAGATTGCTATCAACCATCTGCTGCACCAACTTTTCCCCAACACCGTTAATATCCAGAGCATCCCGGCTGCAAAAATGAATCAGCGAACCCCTCAAAATTGCTGGACAAGATGTATTTATGCAGCGAGTAACGGCCTCCCCCTTTTCCCGAACCACAGGCTGTTCGCATTCGGGACAGCAACTAGGCATTTGGAAAAGTTTAGCATTTTGGGGACGAAGTTCCGGCAAAACTCGCACAACTTCTGGTATAATTTCCCCAGCTTTTCTGACAATCACAGTATCGCCAATGTGCAGGTTGAGATCGGAAAGTCGATCGCTGTTGTGGAGAGAAGCCCGCGAAACCGTTGTCCCCGCCAACTGCACCGGTTTGAGTTCCGCTACAGGAGTCAGAGCCCCGGTTCTGCCTACTTGCACGGTGACAGCTTCTACGATTGTAGGGACTTCGGCCGCAGGATACTTCAGGGCGATCGCCCAACGCGGAAACCTCTGAGTAAAACCCAATTGTTTTTGCAGCAAAACCGAATTAATCTTAACAACAACCCCATCCGTCATGTAAGGCAAATTCCGTCGCTCAGTATCCCAATATTCGTAATACTCCCGAACCTCATCCAAAGAATAGCAAATTTTGCGATAGGGATTCACCTTAAACCCCATTCGTCGCAACAATTCCAACGAATCCCACTGCGTGTTACCCTCGTTACCCTGATCTAAATGCAGAGTATAAGCAAAGAAATCCAATTTGCGCTTATCCACAATTTTAGAATCCAACTGCCGCAGCGTACCCGCCGCAGCATTGCGAGGATTAGCAAACAATTGTTCCCCTGCTTTTTCCCGTTCCCGATTAATTTCGTCAAACACAGCTAAAGACAAAAAAGCCTCTCCCCGCACTTCCACAACAGGCGGCGGATTATCTAAATTGAGCTTTAAAGGAATCGAGCGAATAGTTTTGACATTTTGAGTAATTTCCTCTCCGGCAATGCCGTCTCCCCGGGTCGCACCGCGAACTAAAACCCCATTTTCATAGGTTAACGCTAAAGCAGAACCGTCAATTTTTAACTCGCAAACATAGGAAACCCCCCCCAACCCCCCCTTGCTAAGGCGGGGAGTAATTTCCCTATTTTCCTGATTGCTAATCGAAGATGTTATTCCATCAAGTCCCCCCCCTTGATCAGGGGGGGTTAGGGGGGGTGCATTTCCTTCTTGACCGGGGGTTAGGGGAGGTGCTACCCTTTGCCAGCGTTCCTGCCATTTAGCAAATTCTTCAAAATTAAAAGCATTTTCCAAACTGTACAGAGGAATATTGTGTTTGACGCTAAAAAATTGAGTAGCAGGCTGTTCTCCCACCCGCTGAGTCGGACTTTCCGCAGTAATTAATTCAGGATAATCTGATTCTAATTCTTGCAACTGGCGATAAAGTCGATCATACACTTCATCTGGCATGATCGGTGCATCTAGAACATAATAAGCATAGCTAGCTTGCTGTAGCTGCTGCCTCAACTGTTGAATTTGCTGCTGAATTTCAGGTTGCATATTAATTTGAAAGTGTATATTTTTTAACAGCAGACCATAACACAAACACAGAGAATAGAGATTTTACCCCGATCTGCATCGATCTGCGGTTGTTGTTTGGACATTTAAGATTGATTAACGATCCCAATCTTCAACTTCATAAAGGAAACGAGTTCCCCCCATCAGCTTGCGATTTGCCGAGGTACTTTGCACAAAAACCGCATACTTTTCTAGATTGCTCGGTTTGATGCGAACAGTCTCGCCCATTGGCAAACCCAACATTTCTCGCGCCGCTTCTCCTTCAAACAAATCCCCTGTGGAACGATCCATCAGCACAATTTCTTTTTTACCTTGGATAGTTTCTGTTTTAGTAAATTCATAAAACCCGCGCCCGGTTTTAAAAGTCAAACCATTCTCCAGAACAAAAGCTTTAATTGAAATCTCGCTGTCAACTTCTAAAATCTGAAATCTCCCCGGTTTTACGGCTCGCAATTCTGCTGATTCGTAAACAGCAACACCTTCCCGGTTCAGCATGGTATTAAACATTTTGTTTAATCCACGATTCATGCGACCTTGACTGACAACTTCTTGTTCGTAAGCTTGCAGTTGTTCGTTAGATGACTGTTGGTAACAAACTGCTAAAAATAAATCTGTAATGTATGAAAATTGGTCTAGATTGAGGTGAAAACCGCCAGACTTTTCGGCTAGTTCTTTATAGAATAAAGTAGCGTGCTGGCGGTTGAGAGCTTGGATGCCGTAAACGGTAATTCCCATCTGTGCTAACTTATCTACTTCCTTACGCCAGTTAAGTTTTTGAGGAGTTTGAGCGGGTGCGTGGGGGATGTCGTCGCCAATTAGTACCAAGGTTTTGGAATTAGTTGGAGTCCAAGAAAGTGACTGAGCTTCGTGCAAGACTAATTCGTAACATTCTGGAGCATCGCCGCCGCCAGTTGGCTCTACATTTTGAACAAAATTGCAAATCGTGCCGACATCGCCAGACAAATCGAGGTGTTTAGTTACGTATGTGCTGCCAGCATCGCAATAGTCTCCGTGGGCAATAATGCCAATCCGAATGCCAGGAATTTCATCTAGCAGTCTCGTTACCGTCTCTTTGATTTTCCGACGAACTTGCGTCAAACAAGGGTACATACTGCCAGTTGTATCAAAGCTAAAAACGACTTCAATATTGTTGGTTTCCATGACATAACTATTCCTAATAAACCACGATTTTTTAGCTATACTATAGCTTACAAGGAAGGAGTCAGCAACTTAAAAATTGCCTTTTTTGTTAATAATTATGACTCCTGTTTTTAGCTGCCGAATTCAGGGCGTAAATCATCACAAATTCAAGTCTGGAAACTCGGTAAATTTCTTGTTGTCCCCGGACATGGAAGGTTGAAGATTCTCACCATCTTTTTCGCCATTCAAGTTGCTATTGGCGCGGGATTTGGTGAATTCTTGAGCGTTGGGCTTGGTGAAAGCGAGCGGTTCAGCGTGTTCTACCTGAAATACATTGGCGTAGAGGTTGGCAATAATTTGTTTGCCTCCCTGGGTCAATTCCAAATAATTCAAAGCTGCTGGAATGTAGGGAAAAACTCCATTCCAATAAAACTTGGCGTAATTTTGCCGCAAATCTCCCGGAGATTTGTAGCCCAAGATTTTATTAGTGCCGACTTCCTCAAATTCGTAGAACAAGGCACTTATTTTTCGCAGGTAATTTGGATCACTCAACTGACCGATCAAATCGGCGGCCCTAGCGAGTCCAGAATAATTGTTTCTGTCTTGATGAGTTTCGCTAGCAGGAACTGGGAAGCGCGTCAATTCAATATTGCGCTTGATTTGTTCGGCATCAATTAATGTGTGGCCGCCGAAGCGTTCGTCAATTACGAGTTTTCCTCGATCGACATGATAAGGAGTTAAACTGGCAGAAGTTGCCCCGATCGGCACAGAAACCATGCCCCCGTCAATACCCGTAGCATATAGTCCCACAGCTTCTTGGTCTTGGCGGCAAACACCTTTGACGTAGCCGATATCGTGACACAGCAGCGAGATCAGGTAGTGCAGCCAATCTTCCGGCGACACTCCCCCTTCGCGAATATGCTTGCCGCGGAGAATCTCTTGTCCCACCAAAGCCACGAGCATTGTGTGTTCCACATTGTGGTACAGAGCATCGCAGTTAGCGATATTTTCCAGAGCCATAGTCCCTGCCCAGGCGATAATTTCAGGGTAGTCAGGCTTGTACTTGCCGTAGGTGCGACGGTAGCCGGCCTGCAACTCTTGCACAAAAGCGTCAATCAGGATAGCAGTTGCATTGAACATCATAAATTCTCTCACTCAGGCTGTAGTTACAAACTTGATCGAAAATATCTTGCATAGCTGAAAAAATAATCAAAGGGCCTTCCAGTAGGTTTGACCCCTCGGCGTTGAATTTTAAATTTCAGCTAGTCTTGTCAGGTCAGAAAATTTCTTTTTTGGCTATGCTTCCCAAGATAACCTAATTTCTGAAGTATCCGAAGCAACAGAGCGATTTTTGGGTATTAAATTTTGACGAAACAATTTACATCGTTTCACCGACTAATTATTAGAAGTCCTAGGTGTGAAAGTTATGAACTGTCTTTTTTCGAGCCTCTCCACTGCTGCCCTTCGCACTCGGCGGTCGATCGCCCAAAAATACCTAGGATTGTGTGCATTCACGGCTGTTTGCACCGCCGCACCGGCAATGGGTGCCGAGCGAATTTACGTAACTTACGGGCCGCTAGAAGAATCAGTTCCCATCGAATCCCTGGCACTTTTAGCCAAAGAAGGCAAAATAGACTCAAACTTGGACGGCTTCGCTCAGTACATCAAAGAATCTCAGCTAGCTGAGATTCGCAGCGCCCTGCAAGCGAAAGCTGAAATCAGCCCCGTGACGATCGCCCAATTCCTTTACACGCCTCAAGGAGAAGTGCTGCTGAGACGCTTAGGCCGAGTAATTCAAACCAAAGCTCGGCAGCCTGGATTTTATGCCATCCGAGCCGCCCTGATTTTAGCAGCCTCAGATCCAGAAGGCCTGACAATTCTCAACGTGCTGCGGAAATTCCCCACCTATGGCATCAGGATTGACATCGCCCGCGCCTTGGGTATCGCCAACGAGCTGACATCGCTGATCAACCGTTCCAATCAGACGATCGCGGGAGTCGCCCAGTTGTCCGAAGCACAAGCAGCCTCTGAACCCGCCATACCCCCGGCCCAAATGCAGCAGCCCCAGCTACCGGGCCCCTATACTTGGAAAAAATCATCGGTAACTGTGACGAGTCCAAATCGCCCTCGCACGTTTGATATGGACATTTACCTGCCGCAGGGCAGCCCGCAACCGGCCCCAGTAGTAGTAATTTCTCACGGTTTAGGTTCCGATCGCCTTTCCTTCGAGTATTTAGCAAAACACCTAGCCTCCTACGGCTTTGCCGTCGCCGTCCCCGAACACCCCGGCAGCAACGCCCAACAAATCCAAGACTTAGTAACAGGCAGAGCCAATCAAGTAGCAGAACCAGCAGAATTTGTCAACCGCCCCCTCGACATCCAAGATCTGCTCGATTATTTAACCAAACTATCTACAACCGACCCGACCTACCAAGGGCAGCTTGACTTGCAGCGAGTCGGCGTCATAGGCCAGTCTTTCGGTGGCTATACGGCTTTAGCATTAGCCGGGGCGGAGATTAATTTTGCACAGCTAGACAAAGATTGCGGACTCGAAAACGATACTTGGAACCTCTCCCTACTGTTGCAGTGCCGGGCCCGCGGCCTAGAGCGCAACCAGTACAATTTCGACGACCCGCGCGTCAAAGCTGCGATCGCCGTCAACCCGATCGTCAGCAGCATTCTCGGAGAAACAAACCTCAGCAAAATCCAAATCCCAGTCATGCTAATCGCAGGCAGCGCCGATACCGTCGCCCCCGCTTTGCTGGAACAAATTCAACCGTTCACTTGGCTGACATCGCCCAACAAATATCTGGTACTGATGAACAACGGGACTCACTTCTCAACGATCGAGGATTCCCCTCAAAGCCTCTTTCTGCCACCACCAGAGGTCATCGGGCCGGAACCAGTTTTAGCCCGTCGCTACCTCAGCGGACTCAGCCTAGCTTTCATGGAAAGCTATTTGAACAACAAATCCAATTTCCGCCCGTATTTGGAGCCATCCTACGCTTTAAGCATCTCCCGAGACACTCTCGGACTGAGAATTTTGCGATCGCTCACCCCGCAGCAACTCCAGCAGTTCAGGATTTCTCCACCTGCTCGCAGGCCAGTCTCTCCGCCTGTCCTCGCTCCTGTTCCTCTACCTTCTCCACCTCCCATAGCTCCCGTTCGTTAGGGTTGAGGTGCGCCGCGTGTGCACGCTGGCATCTATTTTCGTGCGGGGGCGATCGGCCCTGTCTCTCTTTTCATCAGCTTTCCTAATCACACTAATCAGTTTAACTGTCGCTACACCCCTTTACAAACGTTAACAACACCGTTAATAATATAAACATCATCCGAACATTGACAACCAAATACAGCAATCATAAAACCATGACAACA
>NZ_JAUBSD010000146.1:0-9987 GCF_036704575.1 Microcoleus sp. K5-D4 | reverse complement strand
TTATGAGTTAGCTTTCAGATCTAAAATTCAAAACCTTTAATTATAACATAGATTTTTTTTGCAAGAGGTCTAATATAGCGGTAAATGGCGGATCACAGAGATGGAACTGTGGGATAGTGATTACTTGGACATGGAAGTTGAAGCATATATCGAGATTGAACCTACGGGTTCAGGAGAATTTCAATTCGGTTTAGTATCAGGTCAAATTGACGGCGAAGTCGTAAAAGATGGAAAGGATCAGCGATTTGAGTTTACATGGGACGGTAATGATGAGAACGATGCTGCATCTGGTAGCGGTTGGCTCAAATTAAAGGATAAAAACTCGGTAGATGGTCGAGTCAAATTCCACCAAGGCGATAGTTCTAGTCTTGTGGCTAAGCGCATGAAGTAGGCAATCAGCGATCGTACTATTTTATGCGATTTTTTTCAACTGCAGATGAACGCAGATGAACGCAGATACAATCTCATCCGCGTTCATCTGTGTTCATCTGCAGATATCTGCGGTAACAAAATCCCAATCTAACCAATAACCAATAACAACTGACTGAGGTTTCTCATGAAGGGTTAATAGGAAAATCCCCCTCACTATCAACCTCTGCGCCACTTTTAACTAAATCTAAGAACGCAAACACGGCCGGAATCAACAACCCATCCCTCAAAACAGCCACCCCAATTACCCTCTCAAAATCCGCAGGCAAACTGCAAACTTTCACCGAAGTAGGTATCGGTTCCGCAGCCAAACGGGGAAGAATTGCTGTACCCAAACCTTGCATCACCATACTGACAATCGTTGAATCTTCGCTGAGTTCGTAAGCGATATTTAAGGGAAACCCCGAAGTTGTCAAATATTTTCGCAGCGGTACAGAACAAGCATTTTCTACCGGCTGCAAAATCAACGGATAAGCCGCTAATTCTTTCCAGGTAATCTTAGCACTTGACACTTTGGCACTTGGCGGCAGCAATACAACATATTTATCCCGCAAAATTTCTCTAGTTTCAAATTCATCGGAAATTGGAAGAGAGACAAAACCGATGTCTGCTTTGCCCGATCGCAAAGCCTCTTCCACAGCTTGGGTATAATAAACTTCGGTAATGCTAACCGTAATTTTGGGAAAGCAACTGCGAAATTTAGCAATAATACCCGGTAGGATATGAGTTGCGACACTCCGAAAAGTAACTATCCGTACCTGGCCTCCCTGCAAACCTTTTTCTAAATCCGCTTCTTTGACCATCCTTTCTAAGGCGCAGGCTATTTGACGCCCGTGACTCACTACCCTTTCCCCCACTGGCGTCAGTTGAGCACCGTGTCGCCCCCGGTGGAACAATTGCACTCCCAATTCTGTTTCTAAAGAGGCGATGGCGTGGCTGACGGCGGATTGGGACAGTTCCAATTGCAAAGCCGCCTCGCTAAAGTTTTCACAGTCTGCTACAGCTATCAAAGCTTGAATCTGAGAGAGTTTCATCCGCCGCGTATTGATTTCGTTCATAGCGTTTGTGCCAGTAGTACCCACATTGTCACAAGGGCTTCGATATATCGATTTTATTCATACAACCTATGCAAGCAATGCTTTGATTGTCAATTGCCGCAGAGTTAAGGTTAATTTATCAGGTAACAGATAGACTTTTACAGGACTTGCACGACAACAATATTGTGGTGTAGTTGCGGTAAATTTATTGCAGCTTAAAGCTATTTTTTGTAATTTTCTGGGTGCAATTTTTGTGAAAATTATCACTTTAAGGTGTGGGCTATGTCTACTTACAACAGTCGGAGCAACCCCCGAATAATGATGTTTTTTTTGATGGCTGTTCGAGCTAAACCATCCGAAAAACAGAAAGGGCTATCTCTCTTTTCAGCTATAAAAAAAATTGGGCAGTTTTGGCTCTACCTCATTTCTAGTGAGGACGAACTGAGAATTTGGCAGACGTGCGATCGCTATGGTAACACTTGGTGGCACGGTTGCGATCGGGCGACTGGTCGTTCTACCTGCGTGGCGACGGATGATGAAATGCGCGCTTGGCTCGATCGGCGTTATTGCCAATAGTAGTGTGTGGGCGGCGTGGAAATGAAGAGAAATACAGCCCTCGATTAGCAATTACCCATTAGCAATTACCCATTACCAAGTAGGAGATGCTATGCTTCAAATATCTTCCGAATGTGCAGCGCCCGATCGCATTATTCTGATGGAAAACGAGGTATACAGATTGCCTCAAACTCATCGAGAAATTCAAGTTTTGTCAGGAATTGCTTGGATCACGCTTGACCAACAGGACATCATCTTGCAAAGTTCTGAAAAAGCATCGCTTCCACCCAGCAAAAACTTTGCTGTCATATCCGCTCTCAACAATATGCCGCTGATTATGGCAGTCTGGCAAGACAAAAACCCAGTCAGAACCTAGAGATTAAGAAAAAATGCGGCAGGAACACCCCAAAAAGCTCTATCTTAATAGTTATCACTTAGCTATTGGAGGACTCGATCGGTGGACTGCCGCTCTTATCACTTCAGCTATCTCGCAGCTATAAGTATTGTCTTATCGCCCGCACTCAGCTTGCTGGCAATTTCAGACGCTCGGGCTTATGGCCCAATTATAAATGCGAGGCGCGCCCAAGCGAGCGATCGCGCTCAGGCAACTGACCCCAAAACGCAAGCAGACGACCTCTTTGAAACAGGAGTAAAACAACATCGCGAGGGTTTGTTTCGAGAAGCAATCGAGACTTTTGAGCAAGTTTTGGCAATCCGCAAGCAACTAGGTGACAAACCGGGAACCGGAGAAACCCTCAATAAGATGGGGGAAGTTTACGCCGAAATGGGTTCGCAGCCCAAAGCTTTGGAAGTTTTGCAGCAAGCTTTAGTCATTCACCGAGAAATCGGCGAAGGGCCTCGTATCGCGCGCACTCTCAATCTCATCGGTTTCGTGAACCGGATTGGGGACAATTTTTCCGAAGCGATGAAACTGCACCAAGAAGCTTTGGAACTTGCCAAAACTACCGACGACAAAATTGAAATTGGAGAATCCCTCCACAACATCGCGGCCGTTTACGCAGAACAGGTCAATTACGCCAAGGCGATCGAATTTTACCAGCAAGCGCGGACGATTCGCACGGCATCGGGCGATCGGCGCGATTTAGGCCGTACCCTCAATAACATGGGCGGCGTCTACTACAACATCGGCGACTTTAATAGAGCGATGGAATTTTATCACCAAGCTTTAGCAATTCGCCGGGAAATCGGAGACCGGGCTGGCGTCGGCCGCCTCCTCAACAACATGGCACTTACCTCTCGCAAACTCGGCAAAGATACTCAAGCGCTGATCTATTTTCAGCAAGCAATACCGATGTTAGAATCTATCGGTGACAAGACAAGTATCGGACGCTTGCTCAACAATATGGGCGCAATTTATGAAAGTCTTGGTCAATATCCTCAAGCTCTAGAATCCTACGAGGGAGCTTTAAAAATTGCCCGCGAGGGCGGTGATAAAGCCGGAGAAACTACAGCGATGGAGGGCATTAAGCGATTGTCTTCCGGTCAGCTTGTACCGCAATAATGACAGTTAAGCGGTTCCGAATCGGGCGTGAAGATTGGAAGCGATCGACTTTGGCCACGATTTGGCATTCATCTGCAAGTCGTTGTATAATTGGTAGGCAAAAATATATAACTCGAAAAGAGGAAAAAGGCTTCAGGGGCGCTATAATTTGATTAATATCGCGATCGAAAGATAGAAACAGTTTCTGTAGTAATTTGTCTGCCAGGGCGGCCGCACAACCATTAATCTAAGCTATGGATATCCGTACCGAAAATCCAGAAGATGTAGAAGCTGTTCGCAACATTAATATTGCGGCATTCGGGCGAGAAAATGAGGCTAACTTAGTCGATCGATTGCGGGGAATTGCATCTACATTTTCCTTCGTTGCGGTACAATCCGATCGCGTTGTCGGACACATTTTATTCAGTCCGGTTGTCGTCGAAGGAAAATGTTCTAGGAATTTGTCGATTCTGGGGTTGGCGCCAGTCGCAGTTCTTCCCGAATATCAGCGCCAAGGTATAGGAACGCTGTTGATCCAGCACGGTTTAGAAGAGTGCAGGCGATCGGGATTTCAGGCAGTGGTTGTGCTTGGTCATCCAGATTTTTATCCGCGTTTTGGGTTCATTCCTGCTAGTAGAAAGAGCTTGGGATGTGAATACGATGTACCCGATGAGGCTTTTATGGTGTTGGAGTTAGAAAGTGGAGCTTTGCAGGATTGCAGCGGAACGGTGAAGTATCGATCGGAATTTAGTCTCTGCGAGTGATATCAAATCCGGGTGCATCGGATTGGCTGACGAATATCTCGCGAGTCAGAAAAATTATTAAACGAGCGCCCATACCTGAGTTACCTTGGTAGATCCGTTATCCGTATTTACTTATCTTTACATAGTTGGGTCTTTTTTACCTACCTATTGCAACTTTCTCTGGATCTTTGCTACTTTCTTTTTGACCCATAACGCGCTGCAAAATCGCCTCTACTTTCGCAGCAAATAGAGCATTTCCTCTCTGCCTCGGTCGCGGCATATCAATAGAACAGTCCATTGCAATCTGACCATTTTCTATTAAAATAACTCGGTCAGCTAGCACCACTGCTTCTTCTACGTCATGAGTGATCAGTAGCGCGGTAAATCCTTTTTCTTGCCATAAATTTTCTAACAATTGCTGCATCTCAATGCGAGTCAAAGCATCCAACGCGCCGAGGGGTTCATCAAGCAGCAGTAAATGAGGTTCGCAGGCAAGGGCTCTTGCTAAAGAAACTCTCTGCTTTTGACCGCCCGAGAGTACCGCCGGCCAATCGTTGGCGCGATCGCCAAGCCCTACCGCGTGAAGGACTTGCATCGCTTTGTAGTGCGTGTTTTCTTTGGCCGTGAGTAGCCCTAATTTCACATTTGCCACCACTTTTTGCCAAGGTAGTAGCCGTGCATCCTGAAACATCATTGTCACTTTAGAGTTAAGTTTGCGGGACGGCTTTCCATCTAGAAAGACAGTGCCTTGAGTGGGAACTTCTAGTCCGGCGATTAAGCGCAGTAAGGTACTTTTGCCACATCCGCTGCGACCTACAATTGCTACAAATTCTCCGGGATTTATTTCTATGTTGATATCCCGCAAAATTTTAATATTTCCAAATGACTTCTGGAGTCCTACTAATTCTAGACCTATTCCTGAGAGTGGTGATTCCATTCTAAAAAACCTCCATATCGCGATCTATGCCACAGGCTCAAAACCTTTTTCGCTGTCAAAGGTGGCTGTTGAGCAAGTGCCAATTCGTCTCCTACTCACCGGTGCTGGTGAATAGCAGATTAGCATTTCTAAATTTAATCTACTGTAAGTCAGTCAAATTATAGTAGATTCTGATTAAACAAGATTATTGCATAGGTATCTCCAAAAAGCAAGATAATTTTTCGCCCAACTTCTGCGGCTTTGATAAATAATTTTTAAGAACAAGCAAACCCCCTTGCTGTAAAGGTTCTGTTTTTGATTTCGGTGGGATTATGCTGTATTTGGGAGAAAAAATCTGACAGTTGATTCCCGCCGAGATTCGCGATCGCCCAAAATTTGTATAAGAGTTATCAAAATTTACATCTCAACTTACTTGCTTTTTAAAATTGACCGTGCTAGCTTACTATCTATAAAATACGGTAATTTTACGTAGTTATCGTAGTTATGAGTGATTCCGTAAATCGTTCATTTTTAAATGAGTCAAAAATAGGAGGACTATTAAATGCCTAATGTTGTTGCGATCGCAGGTAGCCCGTCTCATCCATCCCGCTCCTTTGCCGTGCTGGAATACGCCCGCCGTGCTGTCGAGAAAGAGGGACTGAGTACGGCCTCTGTCAACGTCCGCGATCTCCCGCCAGAGGTATTAATTTACGGGCAATTCGCGAACCCAGACTTAAAAGCAGTCAATGATTTAGTAGTAGAAGCCAAGGGCATAATCATCGCTACACCTGTTTACAAAGCAGCCTACACAGGCGTACTCAAAGCTTACTTAGATTTGCTCCCGCAGAAGAGTTTAGCTGGTAAAGTTATTCTCCCCATAGCCACCGGAGGTACGCTGGGTCACTTATTAGCAATTAACTACGCCCTCAAACCAGTGTTATCCGAGCTGGGCGCTAGTCATATCTTGGCTGGTGCCTATGTTTTAGACACGCAGATCCAAAGTTATGACGAAACAAGCGTACAACTAGAAGAGGAAACAGAACAAAGATTGCGATCGCAGTTGCAAGAGTTTGTTGGTGCCCTGCAAACTGGCAAACCCGAATTAGTTGGAAGTCTCTGATCGGAAAGTTACCAACAAACAATATTATTGTTTATGCTCAAAAGACTGATTTCATTCCTTGCTCAATTATGGCGATCGCACCTTTCCCTAGCAGCGCTATTTCTATTGGGAATCAGCTTAAATTGGGCGATCGCCTCCTGCAATACTCCCACCCCTACGGGATCTGCAAGCCCCGCCGCTTCCCCCGCAGCAGCTCAAGCTCAGGTAGTCCGCATCGGTCATCAGAAATTCGACCCCTTCACCCTAGTCAAAGCTAGAGGCGGTTTAGAGAAACGCTTGCAGCCTCTAGGTGTATCCGTTGAGTGGAAAGAATTTCAGTCAGGCCCCCCGATGCTGGAAGCACTAAACGTTGGCAGCATCGACATCGGGCGCACCGGGGACGCTCCTCCAGTCTTTGCCCAAGCTGCTAACGCACCTCTGCTTTACATTGGCGGTAGCGCCCCCAAAGACCGCAGTTCAGGTATTTTAGTTCCTGCTAATTCGGCAATTCAAACCCTGGCAGATTTGCGAGGTAAGAAAATAGCTTTTACAAAAGGTTCAAGTGCCAATTACCTGTTAGCAAAAGCACTGAAATCTGCAGGGATACAATGGGCTGATATTGAACCGGCAAACCTGACACCAGCCGATGCCAGAGCTGCCTTCCAACAAGGTAACGTAGATGCTTGGGTAATTTGGGACCCCTTTTATGCAGCAGCTCAAGCGCAAAAAGATGTTCGTGTTGTTAAAGATAGTAAAGGACTAGCAGCTAACCGAGATTTTTACTTAGCTAATAAGTCATTTGCTCAGCCGAATTTCAAAATCATTGAGGCAATTAGAGAAGAAACTCAAGCAGTAGCGACTTGGGCGGATGCGAATCCTGAAGAAGTAACCAAGATTCTCGCTCCCATTCTGAAAATTGATGCTTCTATCTTAGATGTAGTGACTCGACGGCGGAGTTATGGATTTGAACCGATCCAAGCTGATATGGTTGCCGAGCAACAGGAAATTGCCGATACTTTTTTTGAACTTGGCTTAATTCCCAAGCAACTCAAAGTTGAAGAAGTAATTTGGAAACCAGGTAATTAAAAATCCCCGCTTGTGGGTAAATGTTGGATAAAGCAAAACACCTGATATCTTCTACCTTCCAAATAGCGGTGGTGAAGACGATGCTGGGGAACCGCGCTGGGATTACAGGAAAGGTCAGCCCCATTGGTTGCGTCACGCCCACGCTTCGCATTCACTAGACAGGGGCGCGCCGATTCATTTGGTGCAGCAGACGTTAGGGCATGAATCGGTAGCGACTACTTCCAGGTATCTACAGGCACACGCCCAAACGACAGCAACAGCTTGTATCGGCCAGGGTAAAAGGTAACTTTCCTTGCATCTTTTTCAACATTATGGGATATTGAATTGAAAAAACTAATTCAAATAGAAACTTATGGCAACTGAGCAAGAGCTTCAATCTCTTTTTAATGCCTTGGATGGCGATCAAGATGGCAAAATATCGAGTAATGAGCTTTTTTTAAGTCCTGGGTTAAATGCAGTCATTTTAGCAGAAACAGGTACTAGCCCCGCGGAACTGCTAGCGACGTATCGAGATGAAGAGGGTAATATTACCTTTGAAGACTTGAAACAAGCTGTTAAGAAAGCAGGGAATTTAGAATAAGCGCGATCGCCCAGCCAGCAGCGATTGAAATAAAATCATTTATCCAAGTGGATGAGTGTCTTCCCCTGGTAATAGTTGCAGTAGTTATAGGGCAAAAAGCGATCGCTGACTACCAAGGATAAGAACTTGCTTCTTATCCTTTCATCTGGCAGGGATTTAAGCCCCAGTTGACATTAGAGTTATAATGTCGGCAGTCGAGAACCTTTTTTCTTTGAGCTACCTCCGAAAATCCCCTTGACAACTGGCTTTGAGCCTTAACTTGTCACCAATGGGTGACTGTTTACAAAACTTGCTGGCGCAATTGGGGAAAAACCTTTGCAACTTTGTTCAGGACATAATCGCCGTAAGTGCCGCGAAACTCGCGAACGCTGGCTTTATCCCAACGTTCGTTCTTGTTGTCACCGACGATCGCTCCCTTAACACTCATAGCTCGCCCTGTCTGTTGCGATCGAGTCTCAACTCCACTCAGGATTGATGCCATCTACACTGGATGCGTCAGCGGATAAATCACTAATCCAACGATCGCGGAGACTACAACGATAATAGGCTCTGGCAACTTTTTGCCAAATTTCCATAGCAGAGCCAGCGTCACCACAGCAATCAGAACGGTTGGAATATCTCGCAGAGATTGTCGTCCCAAAACCACAACGGCTCCAGCGATCGCGCCTGTTGCAGCAACCGTCACGCCGTTGACAAAGGCAGCAATTGCGGGCTTCTTGCCATGCTTCTTAAAGTAAGGGGCGGGAATAATCGTGAGTAGATAACAGGGGATAAACGTTCCCAACGCCGCCATACAAGCGCCAGGAAAACCAGCCACCAAAAAGCCAATAAACCCAGTTGTGATTACGACAGGACCTGGCGTAATCATCGCCACTGCTACTGCATCGAGGAACTGTTGAGCATCAAGCCACTGATAATGCTTAACCACTCCACCGTAGAGGAACGGAACGATCGCTAACCCACTGCCAAACACAAATGAACCCGCCATACCAAAAAAGGTGAAGATTTGCCAAAGCAAACCAGAAGAGGCAGATGGCACAGATGCAACTATTGGTATCAGAGGTAAGCCAATGAAACTATTGAGGTTCTTATTTTTGAACCAGTTTTTAGGTGGTGCTGCGATCCACCAGGTGAGAATTCCTCCTGCCAGGATGAGTTCGATTCGTTCCGATTGCGTGATGATGGTCGAGGCAGCATTGACCAGATAAATTGCCCAAAGTAACCAATCTTTGCCAATGGTCTTCTTCGTCAATTTGTAGGCGCTTTGAGCAATGATGCCAATGACGCAAGCTCCAACCCCGTAGAATACTGCCTGCATCCAACTCAGCCCCCCATAATTGGTGTAAGCCCATCCCAATGCCACAACCATCAAAAAGGAGGGCAAGACAAAGGCAATACCAACGAGGGTAGAACCAATAATGCCGTAATGGACATAGCCCATGTAGAACCCTAATTGGGCAGCCAGTGGACCAGGGGCAACCTGAGCTAAGGTTAATCCTTCTTGATAACTTGCCTCGGAAATCCACCTCCGATCTTCAACCAGGTCGCGGTGCATATAACCCACAAGGGCTATCGGTCCTCCAAATCCTAAGCTGCCTAATTTGAGGAAATACAGCGTCAGTTGCCAAAGTGAGTACGATGGTTTCGCGAGTTCTGATGAAGACGGTTCCTGTTTTTCTGCAGCATTAGTCATAGATTAAATCTCTACTCAATTCTCTAATTTGTTTGTTTCAGTTCACCAATTAATTTCTCAATGTCTTCAAGAATGACATCCCGTGCTGCCATCAAATTCTAGCTGGGAGGGCGCAGTCATCCCATCGATCGATCGCCACTTCAGGAGGAGCCAAATCACTCACATCGCAAACCAGGGACACAGCCCCAACTAATTCCTCACGACTCACCCGTCGAGGCAGGTGGGTGGATACATCTAATCCTGTAGCTTGCAAACCAAGCAAAACTGGACTTATTAGACCTCTTGCAAAAAAAATCTATGTTATAATTAAAGGTTTTGAATTTTAGATCTGAAAGCTAACTCATAATT